>CAZSJB010000341.1:0-4088 GCA_964606625.1 uncultured Tepidisphaeraceae bacterium
ATGTATCCGAGCCCGGTGTGGCCATGTGTCGGCAGAATGCCAAAAGTCACCAGTGACACCGGATCATCTCGCGTGACATCAAAGGCAGTGCGAATGGCATTGCAGAAGGCATCGATCGGTTCGATGACATGATCGGCTGTGACGATCGCCAGGATGGCGTCGGGGTCTTTCTTGTGCAGCACGGCAGCCGAAAAACCAACCGCATTGGCGGTGTCGCGGCCGATCGGTTCGCCCAAGAGATTTTCCCGCGGCATCTCCGGCACTTCGGCCAGCACTTCGTCCGAAAAAGCGGAGCCGGTACAGATATAGATCCGTTCCGGTGGAAAAACGCCCAGCAGCCGCTCAAAGCTCAACCGCAAAAGGCTTTTGCCCCGCACAATCGGCAGAAGCTGCTTGGGTTTCTCCCCGCGCGACAGCGGCCAAAGCCGCGTCCCCGACCCTCCTGCCATGATGATGCCGTATTCCATGGTGCATCAGTTGCAGCCGCCGGCCAGCGACCGGCAATATCCCTCACTGCCGACTGCCGACTGCTGGCTGCTGACTGCTCCTATATCACAAACTTTTTATCTCGTTTCGCCACGGCCTGTATCTTCTTCGACAATTCATCATACCCGGTTTTGCCCATGAGGGCGTAGGTGGCGTCTTTGCCGAGCTGAACGGCTGGCTGATCGTAGGTGTTGATCTCCAGCAAGCCGCCCATGTAGCTGGTGGCCACCTCGTAGAGATAGATGAACTGCCCGACCGTCTCAGGACTGATCCGGGGGAACGTCACCGTCATCGTGGGCCGTTGGCTTTCCAGCAGGGCGTATTCCGTGCCCAGTTTCTCACTGTTGATCAGCGTCTGGAAGTTGGAACCCGCCAGGTAGCGCAACGATTCCACGTCTTTCATGCTATCGGGAATTGTCACCTTGCTGCTGAAGCGCTCGACTTCCAGGAAGGTGATGATCTTGTCGTTGGGGCCTTCGCGGTAGAGCTGGATCTGGCTGTGCTGATCGGTGGCGCCCAGGGCCTTGATGGGGGTCTGTCCGGTAAAAATGTTCTTTTTCTTCAATCCGTGCTGTTTGCCCAGCGACTCAGCCCAGAGCTGCCGGAACCAGTCTGCCAGCGAATACAGCGCGTTGGAGTAAGGCATCATCACGCTCATCGACTTGCCGCGCTGGTTCAGGATGTAGTGGATCGCCGCCAGCATGGCTGCCGGGTTTTTCATCAGGTCGGGCTCCTGGCAGCGCTTGTCCATGTCCCGGGCGCCTTCCATGATGGCATCGATGTCGATACCGCACATGCCGGCACTGAACAGCCCGACGGCGCTCAGCACCGAAAACCGCCCACCGACGCCCGGCGGCACTTCCAGAGTGCGATAGCCTTCGGCGTTGACGATATCCCGCAGCGTGCCTTCGGACGGATCGGTCGTGGCCAGAATGTTGTCCTTGTACTTCTTGCCCAGTTTTGTCTGGAGCAGGTCGCGGAAGAGGATGAACTGCGACGCCGTCTCCGCCGTTTCACCGCTCTTGGAGATGACGTTGACGATCGTCTTCTTGAGCTTGGGCGTGATGTGGTCCACCACCGCCTTGATCATCTCCGGATCGACGTTGTCGAGCACAAACAACTGCGGGCCGGGGCGCGTCCGGTCGGACATCAGGTTGTACGTCGGCGGGTTGAGCGCCTGCTGGAGGGCGATGTTGCCCAGGGCGCTGCCGCCGATGCCCAGCACCACCAGTACGTCGCAGCGGTCGCGGAAATGCTCGACTTGGGATTTGATGTCGTCGAGCATGTCCTCGTCGCGCGGCAGATCGCGGTAGCGGAGCTTGCCGGCTTTGCGTTCATCGGCGAACTGCTTGGTGAGGGCCTTGATGCGGGGGGCGAGGGCCTTGAGTTCCTTGTTGCTGACACCGTGCTTTTCGCCAACGGCTTCGGCGGAGGCGTTTTTCCAGTAGAGGCTGATGCGGTCCATTTCCTTCCCTTCAGCTATCGGAGGATTCGTGGGTCGATAAGCATACGGCGAGGGACGGAAATTCGGAAGAGAGCGGACCTGCAAGGGCAGAACAGTCCATCCGGACGATCAGCCCGGGCCAGCCGGAGCGGTATTCGAGGGTGCGGTGTTGGGACCGAACGGCGGGCCGTAGGGCGGTTCGCCGGGGTTTTGCGGCCATGGCGCGGCCTCGGTCAGGCTTACACGGCGGCGCGGTACCAGCTTGCGCATCGCTCTTGGTTTGAGAAAGCCGAAGATTATCCTGCCGGCAAACTGCAAAAGATATGAAGCAGCGATCAGGCCCAGGCTACCCAGTATCAATGGCATGTTCAGGTTTTGCGGTAGGAAATCAGACAGGATAATAACAGCGAACGCCGCTACGGCCAGCCAGCCACTCCACCGACAAACCCTCAGAAACCCATTCAACCACGGCCTGGTCAGCCAGCGCCTGCGGCAGGCGTCGCAAATCGCATGGCAGGTGCGGAATTGGGCGGTTGGCTCGCTGCCCAGATGAAACGTCAGCGTGCGATAGTGTCCCGTAGCTGTCCAGATGCAGACCACCCACCACTCCCTCGCCGGGCCGCCGCAGGCGATGCAGGTTGTTCCCGCGTTCTGCGGGGAGTAGCGCTGCTCCATCGATTTGGCGAAATAGCGAACGGCGTCCTCGGATTTGACGAAGCAGCCCCGCAATCGCCTAAGTGGGGCGCGCTGATCGATCAATGCCTCGGCTTCGGGGTGCCATTCGGGCAAGCCGTCGGCTTCGGGTGTGGCGTACGACAGCACCGGCTGGGCGGGGGCTGGGTCGGACGTGGGAGATTGATCCGTCGGCGCGGTCATCGGAAACACAAGCTGGTCAAGCCATGCCCAGTCTACCGCGCGGGCTTCAGCAATGCGTCATCCGTCAACTCGCGGGGGATACCTCGTCCGGGTCATTCCAGCGGGATAAACAGGGACCGGCGGCGTTGCGGGCGGGTATGGCGGGTGCGGTGGCCTTTGCCGGTGGTGTCTTCAACCAGCAGGATCTGACCCGCGCCAAAGCAGCGCTTTTCTCCCGTGCTGACTTCGATTTCGATCTCGCCGTCGAGCAGGACGATGTACTGGCGGCGGGGGGCGGTGTGCCAGTCGTAGTCGTAACCGGGATCGTTTTCCCGGAAGATGACCGACGCCACCGGCTGAGGCGCGCTCAACCAGCCGATGGGGCCGGCATCGGTCAGTTCCATAGGGACATCTTCAAAGTGCGATTCACCTGCCTCATCTGAATAGATGCGCGTCACCGTCATGAGGGCTCTCCGGTTGGGGTCACGGCACGCATCATGGCCCGCACATGTTCGACCTCTTCCTGGGAGACCGTGTGCGGCCGGCCGGGATATCGCTGGACAGTCACATCCGCACCCAATGCCCGGTAGACCTCAGCCGTCTGCTCAACCCGTGACCAAGGCACATGCCCATCCGGATCGCCGCTGGTCAGCAGGACAGGTGCGCCTTCGAACGATCCCTGATACGCCGCAAGATCGATCTGATCGCCGATCAGCCCGCCAGTGAGGATAGCGATTCCGCCGTATCGAGCGGGATGCCTGACTGCGAACTCCGACGCAAGGCAGGCCCCTTGTGAGAACCCCAGCAGCATGATCCGCTCATGCCCGAATCCGGCCTGCTTCACCTCCGCTACGACGGTTTCGACCGCTCGCAGGGCAGAGCTGAGATACGGCTCGTTCTGCTCGCGCGGGGTGAGGAAGCTGTGCGGATACCAGGTGTTGGCGGCTGCCTGGGGGGCAAGATACGCAAATCTGGGTGCGTCGAAGACGCGCGTCAGATCGAGAATCGCCTCAGCCGATGCGCCGCGGCCATGCAGCAGGATCATCGCCGCGGTTGCTTCCGCCAGCGGCGCGCCGGCGTGGCGAATGGGTTGGTCTGCGTGTGGGTTATTCATGATGTCACCGCCTGGGTCAGCGGGGGAAGCGATTGCTCCAGCACCGCCCGCTGTGGTTCCAGCCACGGGGGGAGCTTGAGCGATTGGCCCAGTTCGGCTTCGGGTTCATCGATGGTGAATCTGGGCACGTCGGTGGCGATCTCGAAGATCACGCCGCCCGGCTCGCGGAAATAGATCGACCGGAAATAC
>CAZSJB010000342.1:0-4076 GCA_964606625.1 uncultured Tepidisphaeraceae bacterium
CTTGCCAGCCAGCAGAACGATGTCATCAGGTTCGGCGTTTGCGATCACCCGCTCAATCGCGCGGCGGCGATCCGGTTCGACGATCGCCTGGGACGGCTTGCTCAGGCCGGCCACGATCTGTTCGATGATCTGGTTCGGATCCTCGGTGCGGGGGTTGTCGCTTGTCACGTAAACGACATCCGCCAGCCGCTCCGCAACACGTGCCATGCGCGGCCGTTTGGTGCGGTCGCGATCGCCGCCACAGCCGAACATCACGCGGAGCTTGCCCCTGGTCAGGGGTTTGAGGGCGGTAAGCACGTTTTCCAGCGCATCATCGGTGTGAGCGTAATCCACCAGCACGGCAAATGGCTGGCCTGCCCGCACAGCCTGGAGGCGTCCTGGCGCACCTTGTGTATCGTGCAGCGCTGCGGCGATCTGATGCACCGACAGCCCGAAGGTTTCGCCTACCAGTGCCACGGCTGCCAGGGTGTTCTCGATATTATGCCGGCCGATGAGCTGCATGTGCACCGGTGTCTGGCCGTCAGGCGTCACCAGTACGAAGTTGGTTCCCTGGGCCGTGACGAGGATATCCCGCGCGCTGTAATCGCAGCCGGCCCTAAATCCGAAACGCACTACACGGGCATGACTGTTGCCCAATACCCGGTCCGTCCAAGCATCATTGCCATTAACTACTGCCACGGCGTCATGGCCGAGCGGCGCAAAAAGCATGCCCTTGGCATCGGCGTAGGCTTCCATGGTCTGGTGGTAGTCCAGGTGATCACCCGTGAGATTGGTGAAACCGGCTGCGGCGAAAGTCACGCCATCCACCCGGCGCTGATGCAGCGCATGGCTGGAAACTTCGATGGCGCAGGCGGCACAGCCGTTGTCGCGCATTGCAGCAAGCATTGCGGCCACGTCGCCGGCTGCCGGCGTAGTCATGGCGGCTTCAACTGCCTGGCGGCCGTTGTCGATCTCGACTGTACCGATCAGGCCGCACTTGATGCCTGCGGTGCGCAGCAGATGGCGAATGATGTAGGTGGTAGTCGTCTTGCCGTTGGTTCCGGTGATGGCAAGAACTTTCATCGCGCGGCTGGGGTCGCCATGGAACTTGTTTGCCAGGACCGAGGCGGCTGCCGCGGCACAATCAACCAGGACTTGCGGCAGGGGGGAACCGTCGATGGGCGATTCGGTTACAACGGCCACCGCGCCGCGTTGGGTTGCTTCGGCAACATACCTGGAGCCGTCGGTCTGTGTTCCTGCGCGGGCGATGAAAAGGCTGCCTGGCTGAACACGACGAGAGTCTTCCTCTACGCCGGTGACCTCAATATCAGGCAGATGGGCACAATCGATGGACGCGTTGAACGATTTGATGAGTTGATGCAGGCGCATCGTGCATCCCTTCCGTGGAATGGCTGCTCTCCTCCAAGCCGTCATCCGTGACGGTTTCAGAAAGGTATCATGTGGAGGCGCGGGATTCAAATATTGTGAAAGGGGTGACCCGCGACCGCTTTCGGCTGCGGAGTTGGCCACCCCTTTCACAGGTCATTCGATATAAAGCGTTTCACCGGCTGCAATTGTGCGGGGATTGGTCAGCTTGGCCCGCAATTGCTTTTCATTCACCGCATACAGGGGCGAAATTTCGAGTATCGCATCCGGATCATCGCCTTTCATGGGAACCGTCCAGCCAGCGGCCGTCAACCAGCGAGCGGCGCGCCGGATCTGGTCGCGTCGGCTGGTGGCAGGTGAGTCTGCACCTTCGGCATTTTTAACCGGGCTGAACTCTTCTGCCCGATCGGTTTCATAGACGATCGGGTTGTTGGCTAGGGGAATCGCATCAAAAACGAACTGCTCCAATTTCACGGCATTGGGCGATTCCGGATTGACCGGATTACCGGCTTCATCGACATAAGGTACTTTCTTTTCAGCGCGGTGCCAGGGAAGTTTCAGTTCTCCACCAGCGTTCAGCCGCTCAATGAACGAGACCCGTAGCGCGTGGATCGCAATTGAACCCGCATTAAACTTCAGGCTGCCGTCGGGGTTGGTCAGCTTCGCCAGTTCATCCGGCAAGTCGCTGTACTCAATAACCTGCAATTTGCCGTCGGCGATGCAGAAGTTACCCACTTTTTCGAGTGCATGCGACTTGCTGATCGTCTTGGAACTCATCTCCGAGCCGGTGATGTCATGCAATCCAAGGAATAACGGATCGATCGTATGCACCAGCGGATTGTCCACCTGGAAGTACGACAGATGCTCGATGCCGCGCCGGCGCATGTCGTCCAGCGCGCCGCTTTTGGCCAGAGCCCGCAATGATCCCCCATGACCGTCGGGGCTCAGCGCCAGGCTGGACTTCTCTGCCAGCAGCAGCTTTCCGTCCATGCTAAAGGCCGGCATCATTCCCTGCTGGAAGAAAAACACATCCTTCGGGTCATAATCGAAGTAATTGTGCTTCTGGAAGAAGGCTCGCGTGGGGGCATCGTTGATGTCGCTGGTCATGATGTACCAGGGAATTGCGCGGCCTGCTTGCTGGGACCAGTTGCGCAACCCCTCGGCAAAAACCTGAAACAAGGGTTTCTGCTTAATTGGGGTGACCGGATATTCGCCCTTGGGCCCGTCATAGCCGAGTCGGGTTCCCTGGCCGCCTGCCACGAGAAACGCGCCGATCTTCCCTTGGCGCAGCAGTTCCATGCCACGCTGCTCAGCCTGCTTATACTCGTGTTGCTGGGCGTCGGTTTGCGGTGTGCGCGGATAGGGCGTAACTGGCTGGATATCCGATGGCAGCGCTAGTTCCGGCTTCTGGCGGACATACGTCTCAGCCAGCCGAGCAATCTGGTCCAAGTCCAGGGCTGCCAGCTGTGCGCCCAGCCGCTGCTGCTCGGCAACTGACAATTCATCCCAGAAACGGAGCACCTGTTCCTGACCAATCGTTTCCAGCTTCTTTTTCAATGTGGACATATCCATGATTTGCAGATCTCCTGGGAGAGTCCTGGGTTCGACGACGAGGCTGCATCCTAATCGCCAAATCCCCTCGTGGGCAACAGATGGGGTCAAGCAGGGCCAACGATTATATCTTCCACCGCAAGCGCCATCAGATTGTCCGTTTCAGGGCCTGAACTGGCATTGCAAAGGATATACGTGGACAGAAAAAAAGATTGCGCCTAACCCTTTAGGGGTAGTGTGTGTCAGAGGGAGTGTCGTTGGTTTATTCCCTATTTTATTGGTTCCCTGGAAGGAGGGTACAAAATGGTTCACGCGCCGACTCGCAAGGCGTTGTCCGCAGCAGTGCAACCCGTTCTGGAAACACTTGAATGCCGTCGCCTGTTGTCAACAACGTTCCTCAGCGACCTGAATCCTGTTTCTGCTGTCAGTCCTTACTATGGTCTTCAGGTAGATCGTGCAGCCAATGGGAGTCCCCTCCAGATTAACGGCCAGACCTGGGAAAAGGGTCTGGGCACGCATTCACGATCCGAGGTAGTTTATCAGCTCAACGGCGAATACCACCGGTTTGAGAGCTGGGTCGGTATCGACGACTTCGTCGGTGACGGGACCAAGGATGGTTCGGCAGTCTTTGAGGTGTATGGGGACGGCCAGCTGCTGGCCAGTAGTTCGCGCCTGACGGGGGCAGACGATGCGGAGTTCCTCAGCGTCGATGTCACCGGCGTCAAGGAGCTTCGGCTGGTCACGACTACCGGCGGCGACAATGACTACAAGGACCACACCAACTGGGCAGACGCCAAGCTGATCAAGAACGAAAGCAATCTGGCATTCGTCACAATCGAAGCGACCAAGCCTTTTGCGTACGAAGGGGGCGAGGCGGGTGAGATCACTATCACCCGGCACGGCGGGGATATCAGCCAGCCCCTGACGATCCGCCTTCTCGGAATCGGTGGCTCAGCCACACCCAACGAGGACTGGTTAGGGCATCCCGGTGATTGGGACGTCCAGATTCCCGCCGGTGAAACCTCATTGGTCATCCCGATCATTGCGGTTGATGACGATCTGGGTGAGGGGAACGAGACTGTCGGCATCCGCATCGGTTTTAACGGGATGTGCAACTATGACAACGACGTGGCCCAGGTCAGCATCGGCGATAGCGGCGT
>CAZSJB010000343.1:0-3692 GCA_964606625.1 uncultured Tepidisphaeraceae bacterium
ATTGGTAAACCAGCCGCCGTCAGTGAACTCGCGCCAGGAAGAGTCGAAGTCATAATCGTCCCAATCGACGATCAGGCTGGCAGACATCCCCAACACGCGGCCGGTGGACTGCTGCACCGCGACGAACTGCCCTTCAGGGAAGATGCGCTGATGCGACAGGAGCTGGTCACGGCTCCAAGGAAGGGATGCGGCATAGACGACGCCACACATGGATTGGATCTCAGGAATGTCGTCGGGGCGGGTATTTCGAACGAGAATATCCGATGCGTTGATTTTTCGCATGCACCCTCATTGTAGCGGAGGGCGCACGTGCCCCGGAACGGAAATCCCTGCTGAGCAATAGTTCGCCACCTCCTCTCCCCCGCTTGGTGCTTTGCACTGCAAAGTCTTACTTTGATTAGGGTTACACAGAAAATAGCCTCATTTAAGGTCCCATAACGCCCAACGCCCGATAAAATATCGCTCCTCAGGGTTGCCGATAATGATTTCACCGTAAAATAGGCAATATGGGATGAATGGAGAGACTGAATCGGTGGCACTTTCTGCCTGGCAAGCGGATTTTTCTGCGCAGTGACTTTGAGATAACTCCTCAAACCATTATTTTTCAAGGACTTAAGCCCATTTAAAGAGATTGACGTCCCCCTCAAGATCGGCCAAACTTTGCGTCGATAGTCTTACCATCAGGGCATGACGCCCGCCCGGGACGGGAGCGTTTCGGGAATTACGATGACCTCACTCGGGAGCAAGTTATGAGCATCAACAGCATTGGAAATAACCCCTCGGTTCAGCGCATCCTCAGCAAGCCGATCCAGAAGCAGGTTCCCGTAGACACCCCCAAGGCCACCACCGTCACCGATCGCCTTGAACTGTCCGGGATGAGCCACCTGCTCCAGACCCTCAAGCGCAACGACATCCGCACCGATCTGGTCGCCGATGTCAAAGCCCGTATCGAAAACGGCACTTACGAGGACGACGCCAAGCTGGATGTCGCCGTCGATCGCCTTCTTGACGACCTGCTGAAATAATCCATCTCCCTGGCTATTGTGAGATCCTGTAGCGAGCGCCTTTCCGGGGCGCTCGTTTGCATTTGGGGGGTATGCAGTTCAGCCCAGCGGTCCGCTGTTGCTGCATTCACGGTTCTCTCGCGTTACCATAGTTCGCTGATCGCCCAACCTACCGAATGACGTTCGAGGAGCCTGAATGTACCGACACCATCTGATCGCCCTTCTGATTCCGATGATCGTCTTCGCGGTTTCGCTGTCCGCTGAAGCCCAGGAGCAGGGCCCCAAGCTCGGTCGGCTTTACGAGGACCAGGTTGCGGGCATCGCCCTGCGACCCCCGGCCAGCATGGAAAAACTGCCCCACCGCGGCGATCCCAATCGCGTTGTCGAGTTTGTCGATAAGGATCGCCAGTGGGTACTGCGCGTCGACCGCACCACCTACGACAAACCCACCGTGGTAACAGCCCTGCCCGGCGATCCTCCGGGCGTCATGGACCGGATCGTCGAGCAGTTCACCCAGGGACAGATCCACGTTGAAGTCCTGCGCCAGGACCTGGTGAACCATGGCACGCTCGACATGGGGCTGCTGGCAATGCGCTACGGCCCAGCCGATTCGCGTCGCCTCGCCCAGCAGGCGATCATTCGCGCCAACCCCCTGGTCTTCTACACCATCACCTTCAACTCCCCCACCAATGTCCCGATCAAGCCCGAGGAGCGTTCCGACGAACCCGATCCTCTGGAGCGTGAAGCTGTTGAAATCTTCAACGCGGTGATCGATTCAGTTCAGATCCTGGATCGTCGCCACATCAAGGAAGAGCAGGATCGACGGCTGATGCGCACGCGTGCCCTGCTGCCCAACTTCAACGAGCATCGCCTGACGCGCGTGCTGATTCCTGAGCAATGGCTGCGCATCGTGCGCGACGGTGAAGACATCGGCTACAGCTATGTGGTCGAGGAAACCTACAACTACGGTCAGCATCCCGGTGTGCTGGTCGTCATCCGTTCCCGCCTGATGCCACAGGAAGACGTCCGGATCGACACGGAAAAGTCGATGTTCATCAGCTTCGACCGTCGCCACGGATTCTGGACCTCCACCACCACCTACCGGGACGGAGAGCGCGTCCAGGACACGATTGAAACCGGCACCAGCGATCAGCGCACGCTGCCGGTGGTGCGTCGGCAGCGCGACGCCGATGGCCAGCCGGCCCGCGTCGAAGCCATTCCGGAGTATTTGTTGAGTGTCAGTCGCACGGTCGGCCGCCGCGAGCAGGACCGCATCGTCCGTCATCTGCCCCCCTACTACCTGCCGATGGCGACAGCCCACCTGCTGCCCCGACTGCTGCCGCTGAACGAGCCGCAGGGATACCTGTTCGTGGGATATGTCAGTGACCAGCAGGAATTGATGTTCCGCTATATCGACGTCGAGCCGGAACAGGACGTAACCATCCTGGGACACACGGTGCGCGCCGTTCCCATCTACGATCGCTGGGGCCTGCAAGGCAATCCCACCATCCACTACGTCAGCCCGGATGATCGTCGATACCTCGGCAGCCAGACTATCACGGCTGCGGGGACCGACAAGGAATCCACCACGTGGATCATCCCCAGCGATGCCCGGACGCTGGAGTCGCTCTGGAAAGACGCCACCCTCACGCGTCCAGATACGCGCCTGCCGGACCAGGAACAAGCTGAACCCAGCAGCCCCTGACCCGGCGCGGTGATTTTCAGGAAGTCCTTGATCGCTTGTCAGTTTGCAGGGTGAATCTGGCCGATAATTGATGATACACCCAATGCTTCGCACCGCCTTCAAAATCGCCTTCCTTGCCCTGCTGGTCGCGGCTGGGACGGTTGGCGTGTATATCTACAGCGGCGCCGACTCCGATGCTCA
The DNA here is from genome assembly GCA_964606625.1 of uncultured Tepidisphaeraceae bacterium. Lineage (GTDB taxonomy): Bacteria > Planctomycetota > Phycisphaerae > Tepidisphaerales > Tepidisphaeraceae > CALEKX01. Next base: position 2,890 of record CAZSJB010000343.1, read on the forward strand.
GCAGATCGCCCAGCTTCGCCGCGAAGCCGAGCAGTTGCAGCAAATCGTCCAGCGACTCAGTGCCGAGCGCCGCATCGCCCAGGTGCTCGTCACCGAGCAGCATCGTGATGAAGACGGACAACTGATCACCACCCTGCTGTTCGTCGAAGAAACCCGAGATGGCCGGACGCTGCCCCCCAAGCAGATCGTCGTGCGCGGCGAGCATGTCTACATCGACGCCCTGGTTATCAAGTTTGAGCAGCCCTATCTGGAATCCGGCGACGCCCTGCGCGGCCAGAGCATCGCCCTGTTCGATAAAATCTTCGGCTCAGCCCAGACCCCCGAAGAAGCCACCCGCATCGACACCCCCGGCCGCATTCCTGAGATCTACCGCAATACCGATCCGGTCATCAGCCAGTTTGAGCAATCGCTGTGGAACCAGTTCTGGGAACTGGCTCGCGATCCCAGGCAGGCAGCCCAGGCCGGCGTGCGCGTCGCCCATGGCCAAAGCGTCTACGGCCCCTTCGAGCCCGACATGCTTTACACCCTCACCATCGAGACCAACGGCAATATCTCGATGAGCGCCCAGCCGGTCCCGGCTGTCTATCGCGAGGCCATGAAACGACGGTAAGGTTCTTTGTTACTTGGGATTTGTCATGGGCCAGTGGTTGCCGGGTGATGTGCAACTGACAAACGGCCTTATCTGCCCTACCATGACGTAGGAAAACGCCCTGTATTTAGCCAATAACAAGTAACAAATAACCTGGACCATGAAGATTACAGTGAACGGAACTTCTCGCGATCTTGCAGACGGCACGACAGTC
>CAZSJB010000343.1:3702-4072 GCA_964606625.1 uncultured Tepidisphaeraceae bacterium
GTTGAAGGATGGCGACGAGGTGGAGATCTTCACCTTCGTCGGCGGCGGCTTATTGAACAAAAAAAAGAAGGTGGAGGATCGCTTGCTGTTCAGGAGATCGGGAAGATCCGATCTGCTCAGCCCGCTGAAGCGACTCTTCACGCCGCCCCGGAGTGATCCCCCACAGGTATCCTGACGCGCGTGCATTCAGTCTGGTGCACGATCGTGCTACACTGTCCGATCCCATGAACGCACTACGCATTAAAGATTTTGAGATTCGCAGCCGCCTTTTTGTCGGGACCGGCAAGTACCAGTCCTAAGAGATCATGCAACAGGCGCTGGAAGCATCGGGCTGCCAGGTGGTAAAGGTGGCGGTGCGCCGCGAGCGGCT
>CAZSJB010000344.1:0-4045 GCA_964606625.1 uncultured Tepidisphaeraceae bacterium
TATCGTCGCCCATGCGCTTGCCGATGGTGATGTCGGCAAGAGCCACATAGAACCAGTCGCTGTCGGGAATGTAGATATCACGGCTGAAGGAGAGTCCGCCGGATTTCGATGGAACCCTCCAGGCCGACCTCGACCGCATGAGCGCCCGGCGGCAATATGCGTTGCACGAGAAAAGCCTGGTTGGGATCGACCGGGATTGCCTCTCCCATCACATGGACGAGATAGCCAGGCGGCACATGCTCGCCATGGACGGTAACCGCGCCGCCATGCACCGGAATGTTGCGGAAGGCGGTGCGGTCCTCACCCCAGCCCGGCGCCACGGCCTCTGCAGCGACGTGCCGCTGCAGATTGTAGCCAGAGCGGGCGATCGTCAGCGGTACCGTTTCGTCGAACCGGCCCGCTCCGTCATAGACGCGCAATACATAGGAAAACTCTCCCTCCCCCTCGCTGGGCATCATCCATGAGGCGGCACCATTAATGGGGATGGGGATGACGTCCACCGGGCGTGCCGTGTCTTCCAGCCGAAAGATGCGGATTTCGGCATGATGGATAAAGGCGGGGTAGTTGGCGGTGGCGAGGAAGCGGACTTCCTCGCCTGCCTGGTAGGTGCGTTCGACTGGCATGGTCGACACGTTGAGCATGGGCTTCACGTCCAGCCCGTCATACTTCACCTGGATGTCCACCGCGCTGAGGCCCACATCCGTCAGCCTCTCCCGATCAGCCGTGCCCGCCCGCGGCTCCCCCGGGGCAAGAAGCCCGGCGGGAGCGAGACTTTCATCGACGGTTTCGCCATCGACACTGATCCTGAAGGGGATCTTGTGGGGGGCACCCGCCTTATCGGCGGGTGCGACTGTATTGGTTACATGCATGTCCAACTTCGGGCTATCGTGGCCGTTTTCATCGGTGGCGCTGTTTCCAGAGAGGCTTTCCACCACCTTTTTGTAGAAGTAGTCGCTCCAGGCAAGTGTGGGTGGAATATATGCCAAGCTGAGTACAGCGGTACTGGTGAGGAGATAAAAATAGCGTCTTGAAATATTCATAGTATAAGCACCTTCGAAATTGAAGGTACTTTCCGTCTTTTTAATAGCCGGTCTCAATACGTGTCTGGATATTGAGCGGATATGTGCTTCCCCTCTGCCTCCACTGTTTGGCGATCAGCGTCTCAATATTCCGGATGCGCCGTTCGGCCAGCGAACGGTCCGCATCCGAGCCACGATAGACGACCAGCAGCGACGAGGGCCGCTCGGAAAGCACCTCCAGCAGCTGGCTGATGCCTGCTGCCCAGGCCTGCGACAGCTCCGCCGAGCCGGGCAGGAAGGCTTCGGGCGTCAGGTCAAGACGTACCTCCCGGCCCAGCGAGGCGCCGAAGTTGACCTCCGTCATCTTGCCGGCGGTCAGCCGCACGACGCGCGGGTTCTCGGTGGTCATCTGATAGCCAGTCGGCAGCGTGCGCGTGTCGAGCTTCAAAATGAAGTTCGTGCCCATCCGTGCATCTGGTAGGGCGGCACAGGGTACACGGAAGCGCCCATGTCTGTCGGTAGTGATCAGCCAGCCCTTGGCAGATGCCACGCGCACATTCGGCAGACCTGGCTCACCCGCATCCTGGTAGCCGTTGCCATTCAGGTCATTGAAGACCGTACCGATGATATCGCTGCACTCGAAAGCCGTGTCGGCCAGGACCTCCACTGCCGCAGTTGCAGTGGGAGCCAGCGTTTCACCATGACTATTTGTGATCGTTGCCTGGTTAACATGCTGGCCGGCATTCACCGAGCTCAGAGCCTGCAGGCTGAGCTGGATCTCGATGCTGCCTTGCGGCCCCAGATCCAGATCGCTGAAGACGATCCGGTTGCCGTTTACGGTGGGTGTGAAGGCGACGCCATTCACCTTAGCCGAGCCTTCCACGTAGCGGAAGCCCGCCGGCATGATGTCGGTGATGGTCACAGCCCCGGCATTGGCCTGGGACGCGTTCCTGGCGGTGATCACGAACGGAGCGTGGTCGCCGCGGCGTACGGATTTCAATACCGACTTCTTGATAAGCGTGACTTTCACTGGCTCGGGCGCCGGCAGCGAAATCTGCACTATACTCTCATCCGATTGCACGATGCTGCCGCTCGCATCGGTACCCTGTGCCCTTGCGGTGTTGCTCACGCCTCCATTCAAGCCCGCCGCCGCATCGATATCGGCCTGCGCGAGCGTATAGGTGGCGTTGAAGGTCCGGGACTCACCGGAAGCAAGCGCTACAGGCCCGGGCGAGAAGGCCGAAAGCGTGCCAGCGCCAGTCTTTCCGCCGAATACCGGCCCACTATCCACGGGGCTGACATTTGTGAGAGCTACATTGCCCGTATTCTGAACTACGAAGGTGTACTCGATAACTTCGCCAACATCGGCCATGCCGTTGCCATTGGCGTCAAGCCACTCACCCGTCTTGGTGATCGCGAGAGCGGCGCGCTTCTCAACCGGTATGACGGTTGGATCACCGCTATTGCCGCTGCCGTCATGGGACTCGGTCTCGTACTTGCTGCCATCCGGTGCCGTTCCTTCGCCGCTTGACGGCGGAGAGACATGCTCGCCATTGTCCACGTCCTCCTGCGTGACCGTATAGGTGGCGCTGAAGGTCGAGCTATCGCTCTCGCCAGGCGCGAGGCTCGGGATCGGCCCGCCGGTGATGTTGAGCTCCGGATCGTCAAGGACGATATCCGTCAGCGTCACATTGCCGGTGTTCTCGACGACGAAGGTGTATTCGATCTCCTCTCCGGGATCGGCCACGCCATTGCCATTGGCGTCAATGAGCGTGCCCTTCTTGATGATCGACAGGCGGGGACTTGCAGGAAATGTGACGGTCGCCTCGGCCGTGTCGCCAGGAAAGGGATCTTCGCCCGGCAGGCTGGCGTACACCGTGGCGGTGTTATGTAATTCGCCCGCATCGATGTCGCTCTGGGTCAGAGTATAAGATGCGGTGAAGGTGGCGCTGGCGCCAGAGTTGATATTCTTCGGCGCCTCATTGACGGCTGCCATAGGATCGTCAACCGTCACGTCTACCAGGTTTTCACTACTAGTGTTTTCCACTAGGAAGGTGAACTCAACCCTTTCACCCGCCTCGACCATCCCATCACCGTCGGTATCGATCCACTGCCCGGACTTAGTCAGGGAAATGGTCGGCGCCCCGGGTAGCGTGACAGTGGAACGGGCTGACGCGCTTTCCACCGTGGAGCTGTCAGGCGCAGTTCCGACCGCTGTAGCAATGTTGTCCACTCTCCAGCCGTCAGTATCCGCCTGGGTAAGTGTATAGGTGGCGCTGAATGTGGCGACTGCACCCGGAGCAAGCGTTTGGGACCCGCTGACGGAAACCATCGGGTCATCTACTGTCACATTCGTCAGTGCAACGTTGCCGGTATTCTTGACCGTGAAATCATATTCAATGGTCTCGCCGGGCTCGGCATCACCATTGCCATTGGCATCAGTCCATGCGCCACTCTTGGTGAGTATGAGCTCCCCGCGCCTTACAATTGGAACAACTGAAGGATCTCCTGGGCTGCCACCGCTGTCCTGAGAGTCGGTGCTATGCTTGCCCCCACTTGGGGTAATAGCTTCCGCCGGTGAGGGGGGATGACCGCTTCTCCGGAATCAATGTCAGCTTGGGTCAGGGTGTAGGTGGCGGTTAATGTGCTGCTATCGGTATCTCCGGGCGCAAGACTGGCAATCGGTCCGCCCGAGACGTTAAGATTAGGATCGGTGATGGTGATGTCGGTAAGCGTCACATTGCCGGTGTTATCGACGGTGAATGTATATTCGATCACCTCTCCGGGATCTGCAATGCCATTCCCATTGGCATCGATGAGTTTGCCTTCATCGCGAGTGACCGCCATATCTGGATGCGCGGAAATGGAGAGAACTGTTCGACCTTGCGCGCTATTGGAACTGGGGCGTGATAACGTAACTTGTTCGCCATAGCTGGTAGACGTCGTAGTGACTGAAGCCTGATTGGAGATCCCACCAGCATCTATGTCCGCCTGTTGAAGCTGGTACACCACTTCATAGGTGGCTG
>CAZSJB010000345.1:0-4035 GCA_964606625.1 uncultured Tepidisphaeraceae bacterium
ATCATGAAGCCCTACAAACTCGCCAGCCGCGAGTTTCACGAAACCGACACCACCATCACCATCGGCGGCGGATCGGTCCCGCAGGTGCCCATCGGCAACGGTCATGCCGTCTGCATCGCTGGACCCTGTGCGGTGGAAAATGAAGATATGCTGTGGCGGATTGCCCGATCGGTGCGTGAATCGGGCGCAACCATCCTTCGCGGCGGGGTTTATAAACCCCGGACCAGCCCCTACTCCTTCCAGGGGATCGGCTTGGACGCCCTCCGCTGGATGCGGCAGGCGGGCGATGAGCTGGGCATGCCGATCTGCGTCGAGGTGATGGACACCCGCCAGGTCGAGCAGATGGAGCCGCTGGTCGATTCGTTCCAGATCGGCGCCCGCAACATGCAGAACTTCGACCTGCTGCGCGAAGTGGGCAAGACCAACAAGCCCGTTCTGCTGAAACGTGGCCTGTCCGCCAGCGTCAAGGAATGGCTGATGAGCGCCGAATACGTGCTCAGCCAGGGCAATCGCGGCGTGATTCTCTGCGAACGCGGGATCAAAACCTTCGAGGATTCCATCCGGTTTTCGCTGGATATCAGCTCGGTTCCGGTGCTCAGCCAGTGGACTCACCTGCCGATCATCGTCGATCCGTCCCATGCTGCCGGCAAACGGGACTATGTGGGTGCCCTGGCGATGGCTGGCATGGCTGCGGGGGCGCATGGCGTAATCATTGAAGTACACTACAACCCCGCCGAAGCCCAGTGCGATGGCCCGCAGGCCCTGCTGCCTGACACCTTCCGGGAACTGATGGGTCAACTGCGGCAGGTTGCGAGTATCACAGGCAAAACCTTCGTCGAAACCGGCGAAAAGGTTGGCTAAGTCAAATTGACCACCGAGACACGGAGGCACGGAGAAGAAATTTGTGCCACAGATGAACACAGATAAACACAGATGCTTTTCATTGGATTTCATCTGCGTCTATCCGCGTTCATCAGCGGTTTTTGACTTCTCCGTGTCTCTGTGACTCCATGGTTCAATAAGCCTATAGAGGATTTCATGGCACGCACGAAGTTTGTGGCTGGTAACTGGAAGATGAACACCGACAAGGCCAGCGCCGTGGCGCTGGCGAAGGCTGTGGCGGAGGGCGCGCCGGCGGGTGTTCAGGTTGGTATTGCCGTTCCTTTCGTCTACCTGGATGCGGTGGGCGCCGCCATCACCGGGTCTAGCCTGCTGCTGGGTGCCCAGGACGCCTACTTTGAGAAAAACGGCGCTTTTACGGGCGAAATCAGCGTCGAAATGCTCCAGGACTTGGGCGTGAAGTTCTGCCTCACCGGCCATAGCGAGCGACGGCATATCCTGAATGAACCGCCTGAACTGGTCGCGAAGAAGGCAGCTGCCATTTATGATGGCGGGCTGACGCTGGTCCATTGCGTTGGGGAAAAGCTCGAAGAGCGGGATGCCAATCAGACCCTTCAGGTCGTTCAGCGGCAGCTTGAAGAGCTCGATCCGAGCAAGATCAGCGACCCCAGCCGACTGGTGATCGCCTATGAACCGGTCTGGGCCATCGGCACCGGCCGCAACGCTACCGCCGAACAAGCCCAGGAAGTTCATGCCTATATCCGCGAGTCACTGGGCAAACTCTGGAACAAGGATTTCGCCGATAACGTCCGTATTCAGTACGGCGGAAGCATGAAGCCTGATAATGCAGCGGGGCTGCTCGCCCAGCCCGACGTGGACGGCGGCCTGATCGGCGGCGCCTCCCTGAAGGCGGACAGCTTCCTGGCCATCGCCAACGCAGCCAAGTGAGATCACCGTTTTGCGGTGGAAGTTGTGCAGGACGCGGCATACCGTCTCTGGCGACTTCCACCGCAAAACACACAACTGGGAATGAAATGACCATCCTTCTTTACCTGAGCATCATCCTGTTCATCGTGGTCTGCCTTCTGCTGATCCTGATCATCCTGATCCAGAAAGGCCGCGGGGGCGGGCTGTCCACGGCGTTCGGTGGTGGCGGCGGCAACACCGCTTTCGGATCCAAAACGGGGGATATCCTGACCTGGGCGACAAGCATCATCTTCGCCGTCTTCCTGGTCCTGGCGGTTGCGCTGAACCTGCTGGCCAATTACGTGCATGAGCAGCGCCTCGAAGCCGCTGGCCTCCCCCCTGCCCGCCAGCAGACCCAACGCGAAGCCCAGGACCTCACGCTGCCCAACGCACCTGAAACGGTCGTCGATCCCGGCGCGCAGGTGACGCCTCCGGACGAAGCACCGAGCGTCGAGTAAGTCCGTTGAAAAGCGGTTCGTGATCGTGGTCAAGTCCCGTTGAAGATCCCAAGTTGAGAATGCCGCATGATCCTCAGCATGACCGGTTTTGGTGACGCCGCTGCTCAACATGGCGATGCGCACTACTCCGTAGAAATCCGATCGCTGAACAACCGGTACTTCAAAGCCGTCATCAAGCTCCCTGAGAATCTGTCCGGCTTGGAACCCGAGCTGGAAAGTCTGCTGCGCGCGGAACTGGGACGTGGGTCCATTACCTACATCCTCAAGATGCGAATGGATTCGGCGGAGGCCGCCTATCACATCAACCTCGCAGCTCTCCAGACCTACCTGAACCAGCTCAAGCCGCTGATGAACAACGGCACGGAAATCGAGCTGGGCGCCCTGCTTCAGTTGCCCGGCGTTCTCAGCGAGCCCCGTGACGAAAGCGACGAAATCGAAAAGCACGGCGAGATCATCCGAGAATTGACCCTCCAGGCCATCGGCAAGCTGATGGACATGCGCCGGGCCGAGGGCCAGGCGCTGTTCAATGACCTCATGAAGCATGTGAAGGTCATCAACGACAGCCTGCAGGCCATCGCCCAGCGCGCCCCGGGCGTCATCGACGACTATCACAGGAAACTCTCCATCCGGGTCAACGCCCTGATGAGCAAAGCCGAGCTGGAGGTCAACCAGGCTGATCTGCTCAAGGAAATCGCCGTCTTCGCCGAGCGAGCGGACATCAGTGAGGAGATCCAGCGCCTCAACCAGCACCTCAAGGCTTTTGAGCACACCTGCCGCACCAGCGAACATGCCGGCAGAAAGCTCGATTTCATCACCCAGGAAATGCTCCGCGAAGCCAACACCATCGCCAGCAAAGCCAACGACGCCACCATCGCCACGCATATCGTGGAAATTAAAGGCGCCATCGACCGGCTGAAGGAACAGGTTCAGAATGTGGAATAACCGGGGGGTCAGGGGCGGGTAGCCGGGTGTCGACAATTGGCCTACACTGACACTGACCACCCACTGCAACCAACAGCAAACCCATGAGCGAGTCATCGTCCCATCAAGGTCTACTCATCGTCCTCTGCGGCCCATCGGGGGTGGGCAAGAGTACGGTCGCCCGCTGCCTGGCCGAGCGGCTGCACGTGTGGTACACCGTATCGGTCACCACCCGCCCTCGGCGCCCAAATGAAGAAAAGGGCAAGACTTACGATCATGTCGACAAGGAAGAGTTCTTCCGCCGCCTCGACAGGGACGAGTATCTTGAATACGCTCAGGTTTACGGCGATTATTATGCAACGCCCAAGCATCCGGCGCTGGATCATCTGAAAGCGGGCCGGGACGTCCTGCTGGAGATTGACGTCCAGGGGGCTTTGCAGGTGCGGTATCATTACCCCGAAGCCCTGACAATCTTCCTCCTTCCCCCGGATGAAGCGGCATTGCTACAGCGGCTGACCGATCGTGCCCGCGATCCTGCAGATGAAATCCAAAAACGCCTTCGCGCCGCCAAACGTGAAATTCACATGGCTAAAGGCAGCCGGGCCTTCGATTACATGGTCATCAACGATGACCTGGAAAACTGCGTGGAAGAGGTCATGAAAATCATCCGCCACCGACGTTCGAGCGGAATATAAGGTAAAATGTTATTTTCAGTTGGTTACGGGTCATTCGCCACTTCCTGGAGTCGGTATCGCGTATGCCTGAGCGAACACCCCTTCAGTGGCTGTGGACCGGCGCGTGACAAGTAACCAATAACCCAAGGGACCACAATGATCGAAGCACTCAAAAG
>CAZSJB010000346.1:0-3985 GCA_964606625.1 uncultured Tepidisphaeraceae bacterium
ATCGGTCCAGTTGGCGTTGGTGTCCTCGATATCGTCAAACAGGTCTTCCTGCTGCTCCATCAGCTCGCCGATCATGTCTTCCAGCTCGGCTGGCAGCTCGGGCATGGGCACATCCAGAGGGTCGATGGGATCCTCCATCGTCCACTTGATGCGATCGGGCGTCTCCATCAGCCATTTTTCGAGGTTCGATGTGAGCTCCTCAGCCAGCTCGAGGCCGGATTCTTCCAGCGAAACCGCCAGCTCGATCGCCTGCTTGTTGAGCGCATCGGCGGCCATCGTTACCTCGCTGTACACCTCCATCAGCTCACGCAGCAGCGAGGCATTGGCCATGTCCTGCTCTGCCAGTTTTGAAAAATCGTTCACCTTCTGCTGCATGAAGGCATCCAGCTTCTCCTGCGACTGGATCAGATCCTCCAGCAGTTTTTTATCTGCATCATCCCAGTCATCAACCGGCTTTTTCGCCAGCAACGCGGTCTGATCGAGAATCCGCTGCTGCTCAGCCACGAACTGCTTGAGATCTTCGTTGAGCTGCCGCAGGGCATCGGCCCGGGTGGCCAGATCGGCACCGGGGCGGGAGGTTTCGATCATGGGATCATCCGGCTGGGCGTCGAGCAGGGCGATCAGGCTTTGGAGGGTGCTGATGATGCGGCGCTGCTGCGACTGCAACTGCCCGTTGAGCTTTGCACGCTCGGCTTCGATCAGCTCATCGCCGATCGCCTCCGCCAGTTCCACCGCCTCGTGGGCCGGGCCGGAGGCGAGCACCAGCAGGGCTTTTTCGATCATGCCGGTGCGCTGATCGAACTCGAACGTCTCGGCGGTATCGATCATCAGCCGGCGCAGCTCGACCTGCCCGGTGAGAATCCTCCCCATCGCATCCAGCCGCATGGGCTCGAAGGCGATCGACTGCGACAGCAACGCCTGCTGGCGCTGGAGCATCTCATGCAGGCGTGCGCGCAGTCGCTGATCACGTTCCTCACGCTCGTGTGCGAGTTGCTGTGGATCGTTGAACCGGATCTGAATGACTCCCGAGCGAGTGGTCTGTGGGCCGCCGTCGTTGCCCAGCAGGGGGGTAAGGGCGCGGTTGTCGACCGCTTCGATCTGGATTTGGATCGTTCGCCCGTGCTGGCGGACATCGGCTGGGATGTCCAGCACATGTTGCAGGTCATGCGATGCAGTGGTGAGTGCCTGCTGATGCACCACAGCCAGCGGCTGGTCGGTGGAGGAGGACATCAAAATCCGCACTGCGCTGAGAGCATAATCGTCCTTCAGCGCAGCAGCCAGCTTGATTTGGGCATCCAAGGCGACGGTGGTATCGGCGGTGGGCCATTTCATCTCGATGGTGGGGGGGGCATCGACGATCGCCTGGATCGGCAGCGGCGGCTGGGGGAGGGCGGAGGTGATCTGGCCCGAAGGGCTGGTGAGCAGCGCCTGTAGGGTGGTGGATTCGAGCAAATCGAACGATCCGGTGAAGACTTCGCCGCTGGTGGTGGCGCGCATCGGCTGGGGCGAGGCGTCGCCAAGCTGCAGCAGGGCGCCGCCCATGGGCACGTCAATGCTGAGGGTGGTGTGAACGCGGCTTCCCTGGGGGATGCTCAGCCGCGCGGTGGGGATTTGCTCAGGCGGGAGGCGCGTCACGGCGCGCGGCTGCTGGGTGTAGGTTGGCGGGATGACATCGATCGCCAGTTCGTTCAGCTTCACATCCGGGACGACGTTGACCGTGAACCAGGGTGTCTGGGAGCGGCCCACCTCCGCGCGATAGCGCAGCGGCGCATCGATGAAATCCGCGCGGTAGCTATATCCCACCCGGCCGCCGCCCTGCGGAGTCGCCGCCAGGGTGGCATGCGCGCGTCCATCATCGAAGATCAGCCGGGCCTCGGGCGTCCCCGGGCCAGAGGCGACGATGCTGATCTCCAGCGGCTGGCCGGCTACCAGCGTCACATTTCCCGGAGCGATCGATTCAATCACCATGTCTCCCTGCTGGGGCACAAACCCGCCGGGAGAGAACATCTGCCGCCAGCCGTGAGCGAACGGGGCGGGGAAGAGGACCGCGATCACGAGCGCGATCACGACGGCTGCGCCGAGGCGCATGCCCAGGGGCTTGAGATCGGTGAAGCGCACCGCCTGGTCCAGCGACTTGCTGCGCGTCTGCATCAGCACTTCATCGAAGATGTGCGGCAGGAAAGGGGAGTTGCGTACATCCGCGGAGTGTGCCAGCAGGACGGAGTTGGTCAGTCCGTTATGCAGGCCGTCAATGCGGTTTTCGACCAAGCGGGCGATTTCAATCGTCCTGGGGCGAATCAGCAGTGGCTGAACGATCCAGATCGCCAGCGATCCGAGCATCCATGCGATCCACGTGACCAGGACCAGCCGGCTGACCCATCCCTCGCCCGCCAGGTGCGCCACCAGCGCCCCCGCCAGCGACACCAGCAGGCCCACGCCCACGAACAGCATCGCCCCTCGCACCAGGCGCACGATGCGATACTTCTGTCCGATGGCATCGAGCTGATCCTCGATCAGCAGATAGGCTTGATGGTGGGAGAGGTGCGTCATGGCGCGATCTGGGCCTCCTTGAGATTGTACCGTCTCACGCCCGGTTCTGTTGTTTCAAACAGGGTCCGGATCTCCAGGGCAGAGCAGGCGATTGCCTGGCGCAACAGGGGCCATTCGTGATGGTCGAAGGAAAGCTGGTGTTCAGTTCCCTGCCTGGGTGACCAGGTACAGCACAGCCATCCGCACGGCCAGGCCGTTGGTGACCTGCTGGAGGATGCCGCTTTGCGGGCCGTCGGCGATGTCGGACTGGATTTCGATGCCCCGGTTCATCGGCCCCGGGTGCATGACAAAGACATCCTTGCGGCAGCGCTGGAAACGGTCCCAGGTCAGGCCGTACATGCGGGTGAACTCGCGCACCGAGGGAAACTGGCTGGACTTGATGCGCTCAAACTGCACCCGCAGCATGTTGATGACATCGACTTCGCCGATGATCGAATCGAAATCATGCACGACGGTTGCGCCGGCCCGTTCGAAGGCGCGCGGGCAGAGGGTGGTGGGGCCGACGAGATAGACCTTGGCGCCGAGTTTGGTCAGCCCCCACAGGTTAGAGCGGGCTACGCGCGAATTGGCGATGTCGCCGACGATCGCTACCTTCAGCCCCTCGATCCGCCCGAAGCGCTCGCGCATGGTGTACAGGTCGAGCAGGCCTTGGGTGGGGTGCTCGTGGGCGCCGTCGCCGGCATTGACGACGCTGCACTGGACGGTGCGCGCCAGCAGCTCGGCTGCCCCAGCTGCCCGGTGGCGAACGATGATCACATCGACGCCCATGGCTTCGATGTTGCGCGCGGTGTCGATCAGGGTTTCGCCCTTGCTGACGCTGCTGCCACGGGCGCTGAAGTCGATGACATCGGCACTCAGGCGCTGGGCGGCCAGCTCGAAGCTGGTGCGCGTGCGGGTGGAATCCTCCCAGAAGGCGTTGACCACCACCCGACCGCGAAGCGCCGGCACCTTCTTCACGCTGCGCGTGGAGACTTCTTTGAATGAGTCCGCCGTATCCAGCACAAAACGCAACTCATCGGCTGACAGGGATTCGAGCGTCAGCAGATGCTTGCGGGTCCAGCGAAGTTGGTCGGTGCTCGCCATATCTGATCGATGCGCCTGATGCGTTGGTGTGATGGATGAAACCGGGAGCGGGCCTACACCAGCCGCCATTCATCACAATTCATAATCTCTCAATCTCCCGCTTCCCCAATCACACAAGTCGATCTTTATTTCGGCTCGACGACAATAGCGTCGGCGCCGTCATCCTCGAACAGGTGCACATTCACGCGGTGATCGCGCGGCACGTCGTCCAGCTTCAAGCCGACAAAGTCCGCCTGGATGGGCAGCTCGCGACCGCCGCGATCCACCAGCACCGCCAGCTTGATCTCGCTGGGACGCCCAAAATCGGTCAGGGCATCCAGCGCCGCGCGCACCGACCGGCCGGTGAACAGCA
>CAZSJB010000347.1:0-3969 GCA_964606625.1 uncultured Tepidisphaeraceae bacterium
GAGCATGGCGATGGCTGATTCGCGCTGCTGGTGCAGATCGGCCACTTCACGATCGAGCTCAGCCAACTCCACCGACGCCCGCAGGACATCCTGCTGCGAGACGTTGCCGGCCCGGAAGTTAGCCTGTGCGGAAGCCTGGAACTGCTGAAGAAGCTGGCGTGTCTGTTGGCGAATTTCCAAGGACTGCTGCGTGCGATACAACGACCAGTACGCCCGGCGCACATCGGCAGCGACCTCCAGTTGCACCTGTCGATAATTGGCCGCCGCAATGGCGACCTGGCGACGGGCGATATCGCCGCGTGTGGCGCGCTTGCCCGCAAAGGGAATTGTCTGACTGACCTCGATCATGACCTCGTTCACGTCGCTGTGCCACGTGCGGCCCATGGGCGCGATTCCGAGCATTGGATCGTCCAGGCTGGTTTCCTGGGGGATGCGCTGTTCCAGGCGCTGCAATTCAAAGCGTGCCGCCGCAATGCGCGGGTTATGCGCCAGTGCCACAGCGACAAAGTCTTCCAGGTGTGCATCGGCAGGCAGATCGACCGGGGGACGGTGCTCGATATCGGCGATATCGCGGTAATGGGTGACCGGAGCGCCGTTATAGAGGCGCGGCTCGATGCGATCACTAAGCGGCGCGGGATAGACCGTCCGGGCACAACCCGCGGCAACAGCGAGCAGGAGAATCGGGATGTTCCACCATCTGTTCATCGGAATCTCCAATGCCCCGCAGCGCCGTTTCCGACGAAACGGGGTGGAATGGCGCGTCATTTACTCATGCGCGTCGTGGTCGGCTGCGTTATCTGCCGGCTGGGTGGTGGGTGCGCTGGGGGCTTCCTCCAGTTTCTTGAGATATTTCTGGGGATCCTTCTCGAACGTCGGCTGACAGTGAGCACAGCAGAACTTCACTTCCTGACCTTCATGTACGAGGACGACGGGATCCCCCATGGTGCCCAGTTCAACGCCTGTCACGATGCAGACATTCAGGGGATAGGGTTTGGGCGCGGGGGCCGCTTCTTCAGCCAAAGCAATGCCAACCGACAGGGCCAGCGATGCAACGGCGGGAACAATCCACAGACCGGGACGGATCAGCTTGATCATGGTCAAACCTCCTTACAAAAAACGGGACCGTTTTAAGACGCGGCAACAGCCGCAAGAGCACGCATACACGACACGCCAGACATTGGGCGCTTGGTGTTCATCAGTTCATCAGCTTGTTACGAATCACAGAACCGGATCCGCGCAGCGGGGCACCACGGGACCGTACGGCCACAAACGGGAAAATGCGTTATGTCGTCAACAGGCAGGCTTGCGCAAGAAGCGATTGAGCGCAAGGAGGTACCGGGGGTGAATGGACATTAAGAGAGGCCAGTGAAAGGGTGGAACCGGTGCTGGAAACGATCGTGGCTGGGAGCGCCAGGTCGAAATTAAGTTGGATCGGCGGCGCCGGTGGTAGCGCATGATGCTCAGCCAAGCTGGCCTTTATGCTGGATTTCTGGGGACAGTTACAGTCATGGCTGGCGGGGGTGTCCGCATCAGCAGGCGCATCCGTTGGATCCTGCGGAGCTGGGGGAATAGAGCAGCAGGCATGGTCATCTGCCACCGCGACGACCTCTGGCTGATTCGTCTCGGTGGCAGCATGTCCGCCCACCGTGCAGCAGCAGAGGATCGTCGTCCACATCGCTGTGAACGCAGCCAAAACCACTCGCAATGGCTTGTCAGCCGAGATCATACCCTCAGATATTCAGACCAACTTGGGGGCCACTATTACTTCCGCCCGCTTTCATACCTTATACAACAATCCGAGCGCAAGGTTTATTCCAGCCAAATAAAAAGAAGCGAGCTCGAGCTTGTCGAGGCTCGCTTCTTCTTTCAACCTCCGATCGCGACTAGTCACGTCCTCGAGAGGCGATGTGCGTTGAACAGGCAGCCTTCTTCGAGTTCCACCTGTTCCGCCATCACCAAAGCGCGTGTCTCGTGTGAGAGTCCGATCGGGTGAAATTCCACTTCGTAGGCGACGCGGGGCGCGAACCACTTGCTTCGTACAACGCCGATTTCGCCGCGCGACAAAGCCAGATCCGGGATATCCTGCGTCAGCCGGACATAGTCATCAACATCGAGTTGCTTCATCGCGTCCTCCCTGCACAGCGGCGCTAATGGACTGACTTGAAATGCCCCTCCACCGTCCTGGTTGAATATACCCTACGTCCGATAATATGCCAGGTTTATTTTGATGATCTTGCGGATTGGGCAAAATGCACATCTGCCTGATGCGGTAACGCCTGTGCATGCCACCAGCGTGACCGATATGATGACCTGGGTCATGATCGGGCGCCACGCCACTTTCCAACGCAAACTGCTGAACTGGTATCGCGCCAATCGCCGCGACCTGCCGTGGCGGGCAGCCGATGCTACGCCCTACCACATCCTCGTCAGCGAAGCGATGCTCCAGCAAACGCAGGTGGCGACCGTCATCCCCTATTTCCACCGGTTCATCCAGCGCTTTCCCACGGTTCAGGATCTGGCAGCTGCCCAAGAGCAGCAAGTGCTGCACTTGTGGCAGGGATTGGGGTATTACTCGCGAGCACGCAACCTGTGGGGTGCTGCGCGGCTCATCGTTGAGCACTTTGGCGGCGTTGTACCGCGCACCGTTGATGAGCTGCTCACCCTCCCCGGCGTCGGGCGCTATACCGCCGGCGCCGTTGCCTCCATCGCCTATAACACGCGAGCGCCGATTCTCGATGGCAACGTCATGCGCGTCCTGTGTCGCATCGACCGGATCGAAACCGATCCGCGCACCCCAGCCACGCAAAAGCAGCTCTGGCAGCGGGCAGAGCAGATCCTTCCTGCCTGCCATGTCGGGGATTTCAATTCCGCGATGATGGAACTGGGAGCGACCATCTGCACGCCGCGCAAACCCGCCTGCCTGCTGTGCCCGGTCGCCGCCCACTGCCAAGCCAGCGCCGATGGCGTGCAGGAATTGATCCCGCCACCCAAACAGGCTCCCCCTACACCCCTGCATCGCCGGCGAGTCTTCGTCATTGAGCATGCCGGTCGGTTTCTGCTGGAACAGCGGCCCCCCGCCGGCCGATGGGCGGGTATGTGGCAGTTCATCACCGTTCCCAGCGACGATCAGCGCGTCGGCGATGCATTGATCCGAGCGCAGGCGGGCGTACGTGTCCGCGATACGCGGGCGCTGGGCGCGGTGAAACATGCCCTGACACACCGGCGATACACCTTTGAGGTATTCCATGCTCGTGCGGTGTCGGATGAGGTTAAGCTGCGCAAGGATCAGGTCTCTCGATGGTTGACGGTCGACGAGATCGACCAGGTTCCCCTTCCCCGCCCTCATGTGAAGATTGCCAGGATGGTGGAAAGCGCGCTGTGAGTGACCAGACCGCGTCAGGTGACAACCAGGGCGCGCCGCCGGGAGGAAGTCGATTTGCGCTCGAACAGCGAGGGTTCGTACCTTTCCTTGCGTGAACTTGGGCGACGCCGTGATGTGGAAGCGGTAAGCTGCAATTTCGCCTGCACCTGGCGTCGGGCTGCGGCGATACTGCCAAAGAACTTGTAGACCGCGCGGAGCAGACCCGAATCGATCCGGCGAAGCACGGTGTGAGACAACGTGCCGTGCCGCTTCTGGAACGCGATCAGTTCATCGATAACCTGTCGGCGGGTCCACTGTCGGCGCTGCTTCACAGCGTCGGGAGAGATGCCCGCAGCCGCCAGCGCATTGTCGTAGGATCCGAACTGCCGCACTGCCGCGCCATACATGCCCGGCAGTTCAATCTGCACGTGTCCACTGTTGACCGGCAATCCGGCTGCGTTGCGCGCCTTGAGTTCCTTGAGCACGCGATCTGCCGTCCAGCGCTGATACCGCGCCACATCGGCTGGATTGATACCGGCTGCCACCAGGGCATCATTCCACCGCGAGAACAGTTGCGGATGCACCGCAGCCATCGCTGCGCGAGCCAG
>CAZSJB010000348.1:0-3865 GCA_964606625.1 uncultured Tepidisphaeraceae bacterium
GTGTCCTGGCCCACAACTGCATGCTCGCGTTACTGTGGGTTTTCTACAGAGCCTTTTTGTTTCCTTTTTCGTTCCTAAATCTTAGCGGCGAAAGCTGTTGCGAGCGATATCCCGCACGGCGTCCGCAGCGGCCGACAAGAGATGCATCACGCCGCCGACAGCAACGGCAGCGATTGCCCATGTCACGAATACGGGCGCTCCGATCAACCCCAGCCTGACATCGGCAAACATGGCGGCCATCGCCAGCGCACCTAAGACCGCAGCCGCGCTCAGCCTACGTCGCGCGACCGATTCATTACCGCATGTAGGGCAGGCTATTTGCCTGCCGCGAACATGGACACCTCCACGGCGAGGCAGGCAACAGCCGGCCCTGCGAAATTCCCTCCGCCTCACCGCGGATGATCACACGGGACGACAACTCCCAAGCGGATCGGCCCTGGGAGCCTTTGGGGGTCAGGTTCCGAAGATGCGATCCCCCGCATCGCCCAAGCCGGGGAGGATGAATCCCTTGTCGTCCAGTTCGCGGTCGACAGCGGCGCAGTAGATGGGGATTTCGGGATGCTGTTCGTGCAGGGCACGGATGCCTTCGGGCGCTGCCACGAGGCAGACAAACCGCAGGCTGCTCACCCCTGCCTGTTTGAGATAGGTGGCTGCGCCGACCGCGCTGCCGCCGGTAGCAAGCATCGGGTCGATCAGCAGTACTTCCGTCTGTGCGATATCGGGCGGCAACTTCTGGAAATAAGGCACCGGGCTGAGGGTCGTTTCATCGCGGTAGACGCCCAGGTGTCCCATCCGCGCATCGGGCAACAGCCGCAGCACCCCGTCCGCCATCCCCAACCCCGCGCGCAGGATGGGAACCAGTGTCACCTGTCGAGCAAGGATCTTGCCCGTGGTGCGTTCCATGGGTGTCTGCACGATCTTGGGCTGGGTCGGCCAGTCCCGGGTCACCTCATAAACCATCAGGGAGGCAATCTCATTGAGCAGTGCGCGAAACTTGCGGTGATCGGCGCTGAAGTCGCGCAGCTCTGTCAGCTTCGTCTGAACAACAGGATGGTCAATCACAATGACACGCGGATCGGACATGGCCGCAAGATTAGCCGCGAAGCCAAGGAAGGGCAAAGCCTCAGCCGCCACCCCGTTCGCGCGGCGAGTAATAGCGCGTCAGCCAGCGGCTTAACCCGTCCAGGCCGGGGAACAGCACCCGCTCGGTGATGTTGGCCTGATCAAGCTTGTCCCGCACTTCCCATTTGAGCGCGTGCGGAATGATGATCTTGCGACACAGCTCGCGGTGATCCTCCAGCCAGACATCCATGCGATGCGTGGGATCGGAGAGCATGCTGAACAGCGCAAACTGGTTGACGATGCGCTGATCCATGCTGGGCGGCTCGAAGAACAGGGCAAAGACCTCGCTGGAGAGATTGTCAAACTTGCGAAGCGTATCGCAGACGCCGGCGAGCATTTCGGTGGTGAAGACATCGGCTTCCTCGGCATCGAGGGCCTGGCGGAGTTGGGGTGGGGTGACGGCATGGATCTTCTTGAAATCGACCATCCAGATGACGCCGTCGCGGTCGTAGGCGGCCAGATCGGCTGTGGCAAAGTGCATGGCGACCAGCGGGGAGAAGGTCCAGTCCAGCAGGCGGGTGGGCAGGCCATGATGCTGCGCCAGGCCCAGCCAGTCCCAGGTGGAGTCGGTGTCGACGGCGTGGCGGCTGGCGTATTTGCGGAAGTTGCGCAGCAGGTGCATCTCCTTGCGGCGAACATCCCCCTGTAGACGTTGGAGAGAAGTTGCCAGGTCGGCAGCGGCGTCGCTCATCCCACGAAAGGCGAAATCGCTGCGCCAGCGACCAAGCGGTTCTTTCCACGAACCGGCATAGAGGCATTCGTTCAGATGATCCCAGCCTTCAGCGCGGATTTCTTCCATGGCTGTATTGGACCAGCGCCCCAGCGAAACTGGCAAGGGCGCGATGACCCATGGGCGGACAATCACCGGATCGCACAAGCGAACCCTGTAATTGGCGCGGACAGGGTCCACCCCAGCAAACCGGCTATTCCCTCAGCCCGTCGCGGAGGTTTACGCGTCGCGCATGCGGGACTGGATGTTGTCCAGCACGTTCATGAAGTTGATGTAGCTGTCGTACGGGCTTTCGTAGGGACTGAAGTACTTGTGGACATCGCCGTCAGCCCAGTACTTGGTGCACATGTAGTAGAAATGATCGCTGCTGGTCAGGCGGCGCCAGTCTTCCAGAAGCTCGGGGTCGTTCTTCTCCTTGAGCGGGTTTTCCAGCTTGTACAGCTCATGCAGGGCATTGGACTGCATCGCATTGCCCAGCCAGGCGGACAGATCCCGTTCGGAGTCGGCCCAGGAGATCATCTGCGGGACATCGATCTCCCCTACCGCCTCGAAGGTATCGATGACTTGCGAGGGGGTGAGGAAGCGGTTGTTCTCATGTTTGAGGATCTCGGCTGGCAGGGTGCGCAGGAAGTCGAAGATGCCCGTGCTGGCCCACTGGTGCTCGCCGAATGTCTCAAAGTCCATGAACAGGTTGCAGATCTGGCCGTTGCCCTCGATCTGGTTGATCCAGCCGGTGAACTTCTCGGCTGTGACCGGCCACTGCTCCCAGGAACGGTTGGAGAATCGGAAGGCGATGTCATCGCTGAGTCGGTAGTTCTTGAGCAGCACCTTGAGGTTGGGCGTGTGGGGCGGACGGTAGACATCATTGGGGGTGCGATGGCCGAGGATCTGGTCGGCGCCCTCGGCAAGGATACCGTCATAACCCATGTGGGAAACGAAATGGGCGACGTCGTTGTTGTAGATCAGCTCTGTATTGCGGAAGACCCGCGGCTCCTGGTTGAACAGTTCCTTGATCTTCGCGCGGTGCATCTCGACCTGTGTGCGGAACTCCTCGCGCGAGTAGAGAAACGCCAGCGAGTGGTAATACGTCTCATCGAGAAACTCGACGCAGCCGGTTTCCGCCAGCTTCTGGAACGCTTCGACCACCTCCGGGACATGCCGCTGGAACTGATCCAGCGCCACGCCGGTAATCGAAAAGCCCGCCCGAAACCGCCCGTCATGCCGCTCAAACAGCTCCTGCAGCAACTGCGTCGCCGGCAGATAGCACTTTTGTGCCACCTTCCGGGTGATCTCCCCGTTCAGGGTTTCGTCAAAGTAATGACGATCGGTGTCGAAGACGCTGTACCGCCGCAACCGGTACGGCTGATGCACCTGAAAGTAGAAACAGACTGCCGGCATGGATTCACACGTCCTTGTCGTGGCCACTAACGCGGTTGGCATTCTACCCGCAGCGGCTGAGCCGTCCATGTCGAGCGCGAAAATGGCACCTGCGGTGAGCAAGTGGGCAGGGGGCAGGGGTGGAATTGCGATTTGCAATTTGAAGGTTGGAGCTTCTTTGGAACTTGTGGGTTGGAACTTGGAACTTACCGCCGCTACGGAGGTCCTGCGGACGGCACGTCCAGCCACACGGGGCGGAGATGCTGGCGCCGCAAACGGCTGGCAGATGGAGAGGGTGAGCATGGCGGCGGACATGTGGCCCGTAGCACCCCGGCGGACGGACGTGAATCAAAGCGACCCCCATTGTGTCAATCCCCTACTCTGGCATTTGCCCAATCGGCAGCGTTTCTATCACGTCAACCTCCGGCAGTGCTGCACGGAGTTTCTGCAAGTCATCGGGTGAATACTGTCCACGTGCCACCACCAGCGTTCTCAGTTTTGGTAGTGAGTGCAATCGCGTTAGCCCCTCAGCACTCAGGCGCGTCTGGTCTACATCCAGTCGTTCAAGGTTCTTGAGCGTGAGCATCTGGTCGATGGATGCATCCGTAATGCGAGTTCTGCTTACCCCTAGCTCCC
>CAZSJB010000349.1:0-3855 GCA_964606625.1 uncultured Tepidisphaeraceae bacterium
CAGCGATATCGTGGTCCTGCTGACGACCTTCGGGCTGACCGTCCGGCTGGATCTGACCGTAGCAGTCGGGGTCGGGATGGTGCTGGCGGCCTTGTTGTTCATGAAGCGCATGAGCGAGGTGACCAACGTCTCGGCGCTGCGCGCGGAAATCGAGGAAGAAGGTCCGGAATTCCCCGAGATCAGCGACCCCCTTGCCATCACCCTTCGGGACGTGCCCCCAGAGGTGGAAGTCTATGAGATCAACGGTCCGTTCTTTTTCGGGATTGCTGATCGCCTCAAGGACACCCTGCAAGACGTGGAAAAACCGCCGAGAATCTTCATCCTGCGCATGCGTCGCGTCACGGCGATCGACGCCACCGCCATGCACGCCCTGGGCGAGTTCCACGACAAGTGTCGTCGCCAAGGAACGATTCTGCTGCTCTCGGGTGTGCATGCCCAGCCGATGTTCGCCATGACCCGATATGGCCTGACCGAACGGATCGGCAAGGAGAACATGCTGGAAAACATCGACGATGCTCTGAACCGCGCCCGGGAAATCCTCGGCCTGCCGCCGCCCCCTCAACCGCCGATACAGCCGGTCGCGGCTGCCGCCAATGCGCCGCAGGGATCTTGATCGAGCCCTACCGCGAGTTCAGGCGAAGCTTTCCTGCGGGCGCCGCGAGCACGATCAGCCCCCTGCTGGGGGACTGGCCTCGGTTTCATCCAACAAGAACGCGAGCATCCGCTGGTTCACTTCGGCGGATTGTTCATCGTGAGGCCAATGGCGGGCATTGGGAATGATCTCGAGGCGATTGCCGTGTGACCACACTGCCGGCTGATGGATGCGATCCTCGGGCGCATCGCCCAGCCCCGCCCCCCAGATGACCTGCGTCGCACTGCGGACGTATCGCAGCCAGTGCAGGACATCGACCTCGAAGAAACCGTTGACCAGGCTGATGTAAGGATACATCCCCCCTGGTCGGCGCGCTTCTAGAGCCAGGTGCTCAATCTTTTCGGGGGTGACATTGCGCAGGTCGTGATAGCGATCGCGGACGAAGGCCGTCAGGCTGGCGGGATCGGCAACCGTCTCGTACAGCCCCACGCCCGCAGCCAGTGTACTCATCACGAACTGACTGACCCGGTCGGCGATCCCGGGCTGTTCGCGGTAGTATTCTTTCTGCACCGGGCAGATCAGGACCAGCTTCCGCACGATCTGATCGTCGTAAACGCCCAAGCGCACCGCGATGCCGCAACTCACCCCACTGGCGACGATGTGAACCGGCTGGCCGATGACCTCCATGATAAAGTCCCGCACCAGGTGCTGGTGCAGCAACGCCGAATGCGTCAGCCGCGGCGAATCACTTTCGCCGAACCCCAACAGATCCAGTGCGTAAACCGTGAATCGATCCTGTAACGCAGTGATGTTGCGGGCATACTCGGCGTGGGAGGCTCCCACGTAAATACCGTGCAGCAATACCACCGGATCTCCCAGCCCCCGCTGGTCGTAATGCAGATAACCGCTGCGAGATTGGTAGTAGTGGGATGCCATCGTGCTCGCTATCGCAAGATTCTATGGAATAACAAGGCCCCTGTGAAAGCTTTGTTTCAACCTTTGTGTCAGGGGCGGAACAAGAACGATAACCAGTTGGCCTGCCGAACATGCGGGCGACTTTGGATTCGGTAATTCTTGGCTATAATGCAGCATCGAATTGGCGCGACTTGAACGAACGTGGCAAAACTGAGGCAGAAGACAATCTCACGCGAGGTTTCGCTGGACGGCTTGGGGCTGTTCACCGGCGAGCCTGCGCGGGTGACGATCGAACCGGCTGAAGCGGATCAGGGGATCACCTTCATCCGCGAGCAGGACGGCAAAGTGGCCGAGATTCCTGCCTATATCACGAATCTCAGCCGGCGTGCCCGTCGTAATACGTGCCTCAAGAACGGGACGCTGCTGGTCGAGACCATCGAGCACTGCATGGCTGCGCTCAGCGGGATGGGAATCGACAACGCCACCGTCCGTGTCACCGGCGGCAATGCCGGCGAAATCCCCGGCGTGGATGGCAGCAGCGAACCATTTGTCCGCGCCATTCAGGAAGCCGGCATCAAGGAGCTGGACGCCGAAATCGAGCCCCTGATCATCCGTAAGCCCATCCAGGTCAGCAGCGACAATGCCTCGCTGGCTGCCCTTCCCGGCCCGGAAGACAAGCTCGAGATCCTCTACGAGTTTGAAGCCCCGACCATCGGTCGGCAGGTCGTCGCATTCCACCTGGGCGACGATGACTTCATCAACCAGCTCGCGCCGGCACGCACGTTCATTTTTGAACATGAAGCCGCCGAACTTCAGGCCCGTGGACTGGGTAAGCATTTATCGCCCAAGGATTTGCTGGTTATCAGCCCCAACGGCCCCATTGATAATGCCTTCCGGTTCGCCGATGAGTGCGCCCGCCACAAGGTGCTGGACCTGATTGGCGATCTGTACCTGATCGGCAGGCCGCTGCGGGGACGGATCGTTGCCCGTCGCAGCGGTCACGCCCTGAACCACCTGCTGGCCAAGCGGCTGGTGGAGCAGGAAGAACTAAGCACCCGTGCGGCGCTGGTGAATCGCGAAGCCGTCCTGGATATCCGGCGTATTCAACGGATCCTCCCCCACCGCTATCCGATGCTGCTGGTGGACCGGGTCTTGGAAATTGTTGGGGATCAAAAGGCGATCGGGATCAAAAATGTCACCTTCAATGATATCTTCTTCCAGGGACATTATCCCGGTACGCCGATTATGCCGGGCGTGCTGATCGTTGAGGCAATGGCTCAGCTTGGTGGTATTCTGCTCAGCCAGAAACTTGAGCATACCGGCAAGCTTGCGGTGCTGTTGAGTATGGATAAGGTGAAGATGCGCCAGCCGGTCGTGCCGGGCGACCAGCTTCTGCTGGAAGCCATCGCTGTTCGCGTCAAGAGCAGGACCGGGCACGTGCGTTGCAAGGCATTTGTCGGAGAGAAACTCGCGGCGGAAGCAGATATCAAATTCATGCTTGTGGACGCTGAACCTGTATAGGTCTCAGAGTTCAGCGGTTCAGGGTTCAGCTGTTAGCCTGAACTCCGAACCCTGAACCCCGAACCCTGAACCCTTACGATGCCAAAGATTTCCCCCTTAGCTGCTGTCGATCCAAAGGCAAACCTCGCGGATGACGTTGAGGTCGGGCCCTTCTGCGTGATCGGTCCGGACGTCACCATCGGTCCGGGATGCCGGCTGATTAACTCCGTCACCATCCTCGGCCATACGACCATTGGCAGCGGGAACGTCTTCTACCCCAATGCCGTGATCGGCGCTGCCCCGCAGGACAAAAAGTTCCGCGGCGAGGTGACCTATCTGGAAATCGGCAATAACAACCAGTTCCGCGAAGCCGTTACCATCCACGTGGGGACAGCCGCCGGCGGCGGCGTCACCCGCATCGGCAACGATAACCTGCTGATGGTCAACTGCCATATCGGCCATGACGCCCAGGTTGGCAATCATTGCATCCTGGCCAACAACGTCATGATCGCCGGTCACGTCGTCATCGGTGATTACGTCGGGATGATGGGCGGCGTGGGAGTCCACCACTTTGTCACCATCGGCAATTACGCCTACATCGGCGGATATGCCCGCATCCACCACGACGTGCCACCGTTCGTCAAGGTTGACGGAGCCGATCAGGTACGTGGCCTCAATAGCGTCGGCCTGCGTCGAGCGGGGGTTTCCGAAGAACAGATCGAAGAACTGGAAACCCTTGTTCGCCGCCTGTTCTATAACCGCGAAAAGCCCTTCAGCGTCACGCTGGATGAGTACGACAACGCCAACGGCACCAACGACTACGTCAAGCAGATGGTCGCCTTCCTGCG
>CAZSJB010000350.1:0-3833 GCA_964606625.1 uncultured Tepidisphaeraceae bacterium
CCCGTGCATCGTCGGCTGCATGTCCCAGGGCAAAGCGCCACCCAAAATCTAGGGAAAGGTGTTCTCTCATGGCAATCCAGCGGAGTCTACCGTCACGTCCCCCATCACCACATGCATTCCCACTTGCATTTAACGTCAACAGTTTTGAAGAAACCGAAGAAGCTCACCACATGGCTGCAACCAGACACTATACCTGATGCCCGTGATCGCAATTGACCCCAATCCGGAGGCTACCGTCTTGCAAAATCTGCATGTCTCAATGGCTCTGCTGATCTGCCTGCTGACCACCCTGCCGGGCATCGTCCTTGCAGACGTGGAGACAGAGTATGACCAGGTTGTTCGTAAGCGGGCCCGAAAGATCATCGCCGCTCTGGAGATTGAGGATGAAACCAAAGCGGAGCGCGTGATCGACATCGTCGCTCAGCAATACAAAGACCTAGCCACCATTCACGATGCGCGCGATGCCGAATACAACACGGCTGAGAATGAAGAGCAAAAGGCCGCCATTTATCAGCGTACTGAGGCACAACTCAAGACATTGCATGAAGCCTATCTGCAAAAGCTCCATACCGAGCTCACCCCCGCGCAAGTTGATCAGGTCAAAGATGGCATGACGTATAACGTCGCCAATGTGACGTATACCAATTACTTGGAAATGCTGCCCAACCTGACTGACGAGCAGAAAGCCTATATCCGTGCCCAGTTGCTTGAGGCTCGCGAGATAGCCATGGATGCGGGCAGTGCCGATGAAAAGCACCGGTGGTTCGGCAAGTACAAGGGTCGGATCAACAATTACCTGTCAGCCGAAGGATATGACCTCAAGCAGGCTTCGCGTGACTGGGGTGAGCGACGCAAAGCCGCAGCAGCGTCCCCAAACGCAACGGATTGATGCAGACATGCCTCCACCTGCACTGCATGACTGCATCAAGCAGGAGTCTCTCATGAGATCTCAGTGTTTCGATCTCCTCACCTTCAGTAGTGTCCTGGCCATCTTCACATCCTTCGCTGCGGGCCAGTACCGTAATATCGCTCAAGTCACATGCTCGTATTGTGTCCCTGTCATCGGTTTCTCCCTTCGCCGGTGGCGGGGACTTTAACGGGGGTTGGATATGGTCTGCTGTGAAAACACATTCTCATTACGGATCGGCGGAAAAACACTTCTGCTGGGATTACAGGCACACGATGGTAATCGCTGGATCAAACTCCCGCTTCAGCCAACCAATCGTGGCTGCTCTGCCACCTTGAACTGGATCCAGGCGAACCTGACTATCGAGAAACCGATCGACGACAGCACCCTTCCTTATCACCTGAGCTTCACAGCCACGCGTCCCACGCGCCTGCGGTTGTCGGCGTCCCGACCCGATGCCGTACGCCCGTTCCATCTCATCCCGGGAAACATCCATGGCGACAACAATGCGCCACATGTGGCTGCGGGACAGTTTCCGTGCCTCTCCACGATCCGGCCTGATGACCCTGCTTGCGCCCCACTGTGGGAATTCCGGGCGGACCGAGCCTCGCATCCAGTGTCGATTCTCTGCGACGACACAGCCGTAGCCGCCATCAGCATTAATCCCTACTCAGAAAACGATGCAGCTCCGGACGGATTTATTCACAATGGCGTGTTTTCCGCCCTGCCCCACACGTTCGGTGTCAGTCTCGGTTACGGCAATGCCCCATTGACATTCGTCGAAAAGACGAGCTTTGCTCCGCCCACCTGTGATACAGCGCTCAATGCATCAGCCGAGGGACGGATCCAGGTCATTAATGGCAACCGCCTGGCGGCGCATCAGGTGATTCGCTCTCTCTACAATGAGTTACGCGAGCTTCCGCAATTCAATCGCACTTACAGGGAAGCGCTGTGGGCCCTATCCGAAGCGTTTGCGACGATCAGCTATCAGCCGGATCTGGGCCAGTACACGAATCTCAAATGTAGTGTGCCGGCAGATCCGGTTCTCCGTCCTTGGCGGGCGATTGTGGAGATCGGCTGGACGGGCGGCAGCATGATGGCCTATCCGTTTTTTCAGGCTGAACGTTTGCTGCCCGGGCTGAAGTTTCCCAAGGGGTCAGCTGAGATTTTCAATGAAATCTGCGGCGGCTTCAACGTGCGCTCCGGCCTGATCCAAGACACGGTGCTCAACCGGTATATGCGACACCGCCCTGCCGGATGGAATGAATCGGATATCAACGGGTGGTGGTCCGGGTTCCTGCCGAACACACGGGATAATCACTGTGCGTATACCAATGGCCATGCCGCCTACTATCTGCTCAGGACGGCATGGGAAACCAAGGCGACACGCCAGTCGGCACACCATCACTGGATCCGCACTGCGCTTCGCGTACTGGATACGGTGATCGCACTTCAGCGGGATGACGGTGCTTTTGGATACATCTTCAGTGGATCTTCCCGCGAAGTGGTTGACTGGGAGGGATTTGCTGGCTGCTGGTTTGCTGCTGCCCTGCCATATGCCTGGCAGTTTACGGGTGAGGCGCGTTATCGTCGCGCTGCGGAGCGGGCGATGCATTACTACCGCCAGTTTGTCCGGCAACTGGCTTGCTGGGGCAGCCCGATGGATACCTATAAAAGCATCGACTCGGAGGGAAATTTGGCATTCCTTCGTGCGGCGCGTCTGCTGCATGCCTTTACAGGCCACGACCTGTGGCTGGAGATGCTCACAGAAGGAGCTCACTATGAATACCTGTGGCGATA
The DNA here is from genome assembly GCA_964606625.1 of uncultured Tepidisphaeraceae bacterium. Taxonomy (GTDB): domain Bacteria; phylum Planctomycetota; class Phycisphaerae; order Tepidisphaerales; family Tepidisphaeraceae; genus CALEKX01. The sequence continues at coordinate 2,708 of CAZSJB010000350.1, forward strand.
CGGTTTTCGTACCCGGCCACAGGCGCCCCCGCTCAAGGGAAGCAACTGGAACACCTGCGGTGGCAGCATCACCTCTGTTTCCAACCCCCATATCCATCCCATGAGTGTCGTGGCAACCGATGACCTGGAATATCTCTCCCGTGCCGTTAATGACGAATATCACCAGGAACGTGCCGATGAGGGGATTGCGTGGCTTATGAACACGATGGAGCTTTACCCCGATGTGATGGGGTATGGGCGATATGGGGTATTGTCCGAGCGGACCTGCCCCAGTGACGGGTTGTTGGCAGAGCGTTATAGCGATGGCCAGCCAGCCAGTACCTGGTGGAGCTACAACGCCTGGGCAGCGGCCAGCGCCATGGAAGCCATCGCCGGGCGAATCGTCTCACAGTCCGATGTTGATGCCCTCACGGCTGCTTATCCAGAGCTGGAGGCACAGGCGTAATGTGTCCGTTTCACGTAGCACTCATCGGCATCGGCGGTTACGGCAATCACTACGTCAACACCCTGCTGGATGCAGCCGACTCTGATGTTGCGCGAATTGTTTCCGCCGTCGATCCAGCCCCCACAGCCTGCAGGCGCCTGGAGGAGCTCCGATCTCGAGGGGTTCGCATCTATACGGACGTGTCCGAGCTGAATGGCCAGGACAGGATTGACCTGGCGGTAATCTCAACCCCTATTCACCTGCATGCGCCACATACCTGCTGGGCATTGAAACACGGTTACCATGTACTGTGTGAAAAGCCGCTCTGTGCAACACTCAGCGAAATCACTCAGATGCAGGAGGCACGCGATACTGCCCAACGGCAGGTCGCCATTGGATATCAGTGGTCCTTCAGCCAGGCCATCCATCGGCTGAAAAACGACATCCATTCAGGACGTTTGGGACGCCCTCGACGTCTGCGAAGCATCACGTTGTGGCCCCGTGGAGAAGCCTATTACAATCGAAACCGATGGGCGGGGATGCAGCGAAGCATCGAAGGCAACTGGGTACTCGACAGTCCCGTCAACAACGCCTGTGCCCACCATTTGCACAACATGTTGTACGTGCTGGGACCAGAGCCACATCTCAGTGCCCAGCCTGCGCAGGTCACAGCCGAACTCTATCGCGCCAACCCTATTGACA
>CAZSJB010000351.1:0-292 GCA_964606625.1 uncultured Tepidisphaeraceae bacterium
CGGAGAGCCTCCACGCCGCTGATCGGCTTGCCGGGCCGGCGACGCGGACGAATCCGTCTCTTGCGCTCCCATCTGCGCCTGGAGCATGCGCCCCATCTCGTAAATCGCGTATCCCGCCAATCCCATCGCCACCAGGCTGAGCAATCGCATCGAATGCCTCCATGAGTTCGTGACACAAGGCATCCTACGGCTCCCCTCCCGCCCGCGCCAGCGCCCAATGTCTGACGGGCGTCTCAGCCGCGGCGGCTGACCCGCAGCCTGCGCGCGGGAATGATCGTTTTGCTCGACCGCG
>CAZSJB010000351.1:302-3827 GCA_964606625.1 uncultured Tepidisphaeraceae bacterium
TGATGTGCTCGCGGTGGGCTTCAACTGTCTTGACCGACAGGAACAGCTTCTCGGCGATCTCGCGCGTCGACAGCCCGCGCCCGATCATCGTGAACACCTCCAGCTCACGATCGGTCAGTCGGCTGATGGGCGACACATCCCCGCCGGGTGCAGCCGACGCCAACTGCCCCAGCAGCCGCGTGCTCATGCGCGGGCTGAGGTAGATCTCTCCCGCCAGCACGCGTCGAATCGCTGTCAGCAGCTTCTCGGTCGCCTCCTGCTTCATGACATAGCCGCGACCGCCGGCTCGCAGCACACGCTCGGCATACAGCGACTCATCGTGCATCGACAGCGCCAGCATCGGCAGTTCTCCCGCCATTGCGCGAATCTCGCGGATCAGCTCCACGCCGCTGCGGTCTTCCAGCGAAATGTCGATCATCACCAGGTCTGGCTGGGTGGTGCGCACGAGCTGAAGCGCCTCAGCGCCGGTGGAGGCTTCGCCGCAGACCATGAGGTCCGGCTCGGCGTTGATCAGCATTGCCAGCCCCTGGCGCACGATCGGATGATCGTCGACCAGCAGCACGCGTGCTTTACCATCACGGGTTTGGGACATCGCGGTGTGACTCCGAGTTCAGACGGGACAGCGGCACGATGCACCGCACAAGAGCACCCCCGCCCGGATTGGATCGGCCAAACTCAATCCTGCCGCCGATCATTCTGGCGCGGTAGTTCATGATCCGCAAGCCCAGCCCGGGACTGGCCAGCGTCTTGGCTGACATGCCGATGCCATCGTCGCGGATATCCAGTGCAAGGTTCTGCGAATCGGTGGTGAGGGTCACACGGACGTGTTTGGCTTTGCCGTGCTTGACGGAATTGGTGATGGCCTCCTGGATGATGCGGTACAGGTGAACAGCCGCATGCTCCTCGATCCGCGGCAGTTCACACTCAGCGCGGAATGTACACTCGATCCCGAGCAGTTGGGCGGAGTTGGCTGCCGCCTCCTCGAACGCCGCTGCTGCATCGGATGATTCCAACGACATCGGTGCCAACCCGCGCGCCAGATCGCGCGTCCACGCGATCGACTGGTTGACCAGCGCCGCGATCCGCTCGACCGCCTCCGCATCCTCTGGCCGATCGGTGCGGAGCCGCTGCTGCAAAGCCTTGCTCAGCAGCGCGATCCCCGTGAGCTGCTGGCCCAAGCCATCGTGCAGGTCGTGGCCGATACGGCGCCGCTCATCGTCCGATATCTCCAGGATTCGCTGCTCCAGGTCCAGATTGGCTGCCTGGGCCTCGGCTGCCTGGCGCACCGCCTGGTGCAGACGGGCAGCCATGACACTCAGCAGCGCGCCCTCCACGAGGAACAGCACCATTTCTGTGCGCGTGCTGCCGCCGTCGACCGAAGGCGCATACGGCGAATAGCCGACAATCCCGCCCAGCACCGTCGTCAACAGCCCCGGTCCCAGTCCGCCATGCGCCGCAGCCGCCATCACGGCTGCAAACAGCAGCAAAAACGGCACTTCGCTGCCGATCACAGGCTCGAGCAACCACCGCAGCATCAGCGCTGCCCCCACCGCGACAACGGCCAGCGTGTATCGCACCCATCGCAGGCGCAGGGGATTGCTCATGCTCTCGATGGGTCGTCGCAATGAAGGCGAAGGGGCAGAATCCACAGCGTCAGCCGTCATATTACGTCCCCCCCGCAAAACTTACCAGCATCACCGCAATATAGGGGTTTCCCCTATGCCCCACTAATGCTCCCGTCCGACGGATTTAGGTCATTGCCCCAATGGTCTAGCCCGCTGCTGCTGTCACAATAGTTCAAGTGCACATCGCTTCGCGCTATCGCCGGGCGCGGTCACTGGCACAGGCCAGAAATCGATGCTGCGCGGGAACATACTGGCTTGGGGTTTACACATGATCATCATCGATCGTCTTCTTGAACAGCGCGAGCGCACCGGCATGCCGTTGCGGGTCGGCCTGGTTGGGGCTGGTTTCGCAGCCAAGGGATTTGCTTTGCAGATGCTGACCTGCCGGCACGGCATGCGCCTAGCGGCAATTTCCAATCGCACGATCTCGACGGCTGTCCAAGCCTGTCAGGAGACTGGCCTCACCGCGCCGCCGATTGTCCATACGCTGGACGCCCTTCAGGACGCCATCGCACGCGACACCTGCGCCGTGACCGATAATCCACTGCTCTTGTGCGAAGCGCCGGACATCGACTGCATCGTCGAAGCCACGGGTGAAATCGAGTTTGCCGCACAGGTCGCCGAAGCGGCCTTCGCCAACGGCAAACACTTTGTCGCGCTCAATGCCGAACTCGATGCCACGCTCGGGCCAATCCTCAAGGTTCACGCCCGCCGCGCCGGCGTGATCTACACACAGGCTGACGGCGATCAGCCGGCAGTGCTCATGAACCTGCTGCGCCATGTGCAGTCGATGGGCTTTACGCCCGTCATGGCGGGGAACATCAAGTCGCTGCTGGACTGCCGCCGCACACCGGCAACCCAGCGCGACTTCGCCCTCCGTCACTGGCAACGACCCAAGTTCATCACCAGCTTCGCCGACGGCACGAAGATCAGCCAGGAGATGGCCACCGTCGCCAACGCAACGGGCTTCCGCGTCAGCGTGCGCGGCATGCGCGGGCCGAAGTGCGATCACGTCGACAACGCCCACAAGCTGTTCGACCTGGATGAACTGCTCGACGGCGGACGTGTGGATTACATCCTGGGCGCCCAGCCGAGCTTCGGCGTCTTCGTCCTGGGCTACAGCGAGCATCCGCTGCGCGCCCGCTACATGAAGGTCTACAAGATGGGCGACGGCCCGCTGTACACGTTCTACACGCCGACCCATCTCAGCCCGCTGGAAGCGCCCGCGAGCGTCGCGCGCGCCTGCCTCACCGGTGATACGGCACTGGAGCCACTGGGTGGGCCCGTCTGCGACGTCATCACCATCGCCAAGCGGCCGCTGCGCGCCGGCGAGGTGCTCGACGGCATCGGTGGATTCCTCTCCTACGGCACGATCGAGAACACCGACGTCGCCCGGCGGCAGAACCTGTTGCCGATGGGACTCGCCGAAGGCTGTCGCCTGCTGCGCGATCTGCCGATGGATGCGGCGATCACGTTTGACGATGTGCAAGTGCCCGTTGGCCGGCTTTGCGACCGGCTTTGGGTGGAACAGGCCCGGCATTTCGGCCTGCCTGTCCCGGCGTCACTGTCTACTGCCATGGCCGGCTAACCAGCCGCACGGACCTGAACAGGAGCACTGCCATGATGTCCACGCAACCTCTGGTCAGCATCGCTGTCCCGGTCTACAACGGCGAGCGTTATCTGCGCGCCACGCTTGACTCGCTCCTCAACCAGACGTGGCGCAACCTCGAACTGATCATCTGCGACAACTGCTCCACCGACGGCACTGAGCAGATCTGTCGTGAGTACGCCCAGCGAGATCCGCGCGTCCGCTACTTCCGCGCCGATCGCAACCTCGGCCCGGCACGCAACTTCAACCGCGCCGTTCCGCTGGCCCGCGGCCGCTACTTCAAGTGGAACG
>CAZSJB010000352.1:0-3806 GCA_964606625.1 uncultured Tepidisphaeraceae bacterium
GTACGACATCCTGATGCTCAAGCAGGTCGGGATTGAGGTGCGTGGCCTGGAGATGGATTCGATGATCGCCGCGTTCATCCTCGATGCGGGACGCATGCAGTTCGGCATCGACCGGTTGGCGCTGGACATCCTCAATTTCCGCAAGATCCCGACCGAAGCCCTCATTGGCAAAGGCCGCAAGCAGATCTCGATGAACAAGGTCGAGCTGGAGCGCATCGCCTGCTACGCAGCCGAGGATGCTGACATTGCGCTGCGCCTGGCGGATCATTTCGACAAGCAGCTCGAGGAGTTCCCTCGGCTGCGCAAGCTGATGGATGAGCTGGAAACACCCCTGATCGACGTGCTGGTCGAGATGGAATACAACGGCATTGCGTTGGATGAGCGCATTCTCAAGGAGCAGTCGGAAGTACTGGGCGAGCGCATTGAAGCGTTGCGCGAAAAAATCCAGGCTGAAGCCGGAGTCGAGTTCAATCCCGATTCGCCCAAGCAACTGGCTGAGGTGCTGTTCGACAAGCTGGGTCTGCGCGTCGTGAAGAAGACCAAGACGGGGCGAAGCACCGATGTCGAAGTGCTTGAGAAACTGGCTGATGAGCATCCCGTCCCCGGACTGGTACTGGAGTATCGCCAGCTGGTGAAACTGAAAAACACCTACCTGGATAACCTTGCGCAATACAAGAATCCGAAGACCGGTCGGGTACACACGCATTTCAATCCCACCGGCGCGGCAACCGGGCGTCTCAGCAGCAGCGATCCGAACCTCCAGAACATCCCCATCCGCACGGATGAAGGCCGCCGCATTCGCCTGGCGTTTGTTCCCGGGGATCCGGAGAACAACGTCCTGCTGACAGCCGATTACTCACAGATCGAGTTGCGCGTGCTGGCCCATTTCACGCAGGAACCGGCGCTGGTGCGGGCTTTTGAAGAAGACCAGGACATCCACCGTGCGGTCGCTGCCGAGGTGTTTGGAGTGCCGCTGGATCAGGTCACCCGCGAGCAGCGCAATCAGGCCAAGATCATCAACTTCGGGATCATCTACGGTGTCAGCGCTTATGGCCTGGCCCGACGCATCGAAGGCCTGAGCGTGCCCGCTGCCCAGGAGCTGATCGATACCTACAATCGACGGTTTCCCTCCATCGAGCAGTTTCTGCAACAGTGCATCATGGCAGCCCAGTCGCAGGGCTATGTGGAGACGATTCTCGGCCGCCGCCGTCCGGTGAAGGAGATCCACAGCGGTGTCGTTGCCCAGCGCAACGCGGCTGAGCGGATCGCGATCAACAGTGTCGTCCAGGGGTCAGCTGCCGATCTGATCAAGCTGGCCATGCTCAACATCCATCGCAAGCTGAAAGCCGAAAACCGCCCCAGCCGGATGCTTTTACAGGTGCACGACGAACTGGTTTTTGAAACCCCCGAAGCCACGGTCGAATCCGAGGCCGAGTTCGTCCGCACAGAAATGATCCAGGCCGGCAAGCAGCTTGGCCTGTCCATTCCGCTGAAAGTGGAAGCCGGTTGGGGAAAGAACTGGCAGGAAGTAAAATAAGAGTCGCTGGCAGGTCTGTTTACGGCTAAAGTGATAATAGTAGAACCCTGACAGCCCTCTCCGTTCAAAATGGGCTCTGTAGATTCGCGACCATGTGAAGCGCATCAAGGCGGAGGGGTTGTTTCCATCATGGAAGGCGATGCGGTGATCGCTGAAATCCATTCTTCTGGCCGGCGATCTTCAGACCGAAGACCGCTGGTACGCACGTCTTCCGATGGGTGACCAGCAACGATTGACGGCTGACACACAGATTGCGTGAGGCGATCCGTGCCGGGACTGGAGGAGCGAAGCGTCGCCCGGCTGGGCACATCGCCGCAAAAGGGCGTGGAGCCCCTGTTCATGACAGAGTGAAGTGCCTCGATGAGCCAGCAACCCGATCGAATCGAACTCGAAGCAGCCACCGGAAGCAAGCCGATCGACAGTGGGGCGGATCGACGGCCGCGGATGGCCCAGCCGCTACCGGTGCGGCTGGTGGCGGTGGGGGATATGACCCTGCCCGCCAGAACGGGGCAGGAAGTGGAGCTGGATCGGTTTTACGTGGGGCTGCTGGAGTTTGAGAAAGAACCCCTGGAGGCCGATGGGCAGGTGCTCATTTACCATGCCGACAACTTCGACCTGCGTTTTGTTTTTCAGGAGGGGTTGATCGAGCGCGATGACTACCGTCCGACCATGATTGAAGTGCAGTCGCTGGCGGACACCGAGCACAAGCTGGTGGATGCGGAGATGGACTACACCCGTCAGAAGACCCTTGCCGTGGGCGAAGAAAGCCTCCTGCTGCAGGATCCGGCTGGCAACTGGATCGAAATTGTCGAGCGACGCGAAATCCGCTAAAGGGAGCTCCCGTAAGGCCCTCAGGCAGAGGGGGCAGACAACTGCCTTGCAGTGATAAGGGCAGAGGCAGATTACCGCGCCCCGGGGCAGCCAGGCTCTGCCTGGCGGGGCATGGGGCGGAAGCGAATCAACGTGAGATTCACGGATGCGACACGGCAAACCAATCATCGGCATTTCGGGCGGCATCGGGAGCGGCAAGAGCTTTGTCGCCGACCTGTTTGGCGAGATGGGATGCCTGGTGATCAAGTCGGATGAGCAAGTCCGCCAAGCCTACGAAGATCCTGCGATTGTCGAGCAGCTTCGCCAGTGGTGGGGGGAGGCGGTGATTAACGCGGACGGCCGGATTAATCGTCGTTTCATTGCGGATCGGATATTTACCGATCCGGTTGAGCGGCACCGGCTGGAACAGCTCTTGCATCCATATGTGGCTCAGCAGAGAGAGGCGGTGATGCGTCAGGCCGCCAGCGATCCGCAAGTATCTGCATTTGTTTGGGATACACCACTTTTGTTCGAAACCGGACTGGATCGCGAATGTGACGCACTGGTCTTTGTCGAGGCACCCTTTGACGTACGGCTTCACCGGGTGCAGGCCTCCCGGGGATGGGATCGAGACGAATTAATCCGGCGAGAAAATTTTCAACGACCTCTGGACACGAAACGACGAATATCCGATTATGTTATTCGCAACACCGCCGACGCTGCCTTCACCCGCAGCCAAGTCCGAGAAGTGCTGTCCCGCATTCTTTCGAAAACGGATCGAGCGGCCCCCACGGGCAGGATCTGAGGCGTTGTTTATCCAATACAGTCAAGGCCGATGTGGGTGACAATAACCTCGGCTTTGAACGCCTGCGAAAGCGACTTTCCCTGTTGAGGCATCCGATTGGTTCTCAGCCTCTTGCAGGATGGATTGCTGGTGATTCGGGCATGACGCCACGAAGGCGGTAGATGCACCGCAAACGATGATTCATTGAGATATTTTGTCATCAATTGCGAACCTTTTGGCATGGCTGATCGTTATAAAAGTTAGTTCCCGCTTTCATCCAGATAGCGATGGCAGCTCCGGGTGAGCATCGCAACAGATCCCGCAGCCGCAGCGTTCCAGCCGGCGATGCACCAATGGTTCGATCCGTGGGATTCCTCATTTAGATACCCGTTTCTTCACCCCTTTACTTTGGAGGCTGAGCCAGATGGCTAAGTCCACACCGCGCACACGACGCACACAACAACAACAGTCACAGGAAACCGAGCAGGAAAATCAGCAGACCGCTACCGCGGTCGAAACCGCTGAGCCGTCCAGCCAGGACGTCGCCGCCTTCGATGCTGAAACCAACGCCAAGTACGAGCAGGTCAAGGGTGGCAAACTCTTCATCAAGGACCTCCAGCAGATGGATGTGGACAAGCTCCACGAAATCGCCAAGGAGGAGAACATTCCCGACTA
>CAZSJB010000353.1:0-3796 GCA_964606625.1 uncultured Tepidisphaeraceae bacterium
ATGTGGTGGCTGGCTGAAGAAACCACGAAGCTCAGCGACGTTCAACATCATTATGGCAACGTCGTCTTCATGGGTGTTTTCTTCATCGCCGTCATCCTGGCCTTCATCTGGTGGTTGAAGCGCAACGCGTAAGATCAGTAATTGATCGTTCGGCAGCATTGAAAACAAAGTCCCCCTTCCCGAGGTGATCCCGAATCCCCAGGAAGGCCAGATGCTTCGCTCAACCCGACGTTTTGTTTCGCAGACCATCGCCGTCCGGTTTGCAGCAGGCGTGAGAACTGATGGATCGGACGGAGTATTAAACCGGGACCGCGTCCCGATTTGAGAAAAGACATATGGCATACAAGAAGTTCACCGCATCGGAATCCATTCTGAAACCCGACCCCCGCTACAACAGCAAGCTGGTGTCGAAGTTCATCAACTGCATCATGCTCGACGGCAAGAAGGCAGTCGCGCAGCGGATCGTCTACGATGCGATGGACATCATAAGCAAGAAGGTGAAAGACGTTTCGCCGCTGGAGCTGTTCGAAACCGCCGTCAACAACGTCAAGCCGTACGTTGAAGTGCGCTCCAAGCGTGTTGGTGGTGCCAACTACCAGGTGCCGATGCAGGTGAACCGAAAGCGTCAGCAGTCGCTGGCGTTCCGGTGGATCATCAACGCCTGCCGTGAAGGCAGCGGCCGGCCGATTGCTCAGCGTCTAGCGGACGAGCTGATTGCCGCCTACCGCAAGGAAGGCAAGGCCATCAGCACCCGCGAGCAAACCCACCGCATGGCGGACGCCAACAAGGCCTTTGCCCACTTTGCGTGGTAATCGGCTGTCGACGATTCAATCGACAACGATCGAATCCAGGAATGAAAAAGGGCGACGCACAAGCGTCGCCCTCTCTTTTTATTGCACGGGACCTGTGCCTTCCTGCACAGAAGGATTCCCATCACCCATTTTCCCTGGTCCATAGCACCGGGTTGATCGGGCTGGCCATGACCTGGCCGACCTCAATGCCAGGGCACCAGCGTTGGGCGTCGTGTTCCTGGCGCGGATTCTTGGGGGTGTGCATCTTCATGTCCTTGTCCATGTAGATGACCGTATGCACCTTGCGCGGATAGTCGCAGGTGTTCGGGCCGGCCCGGTGCAGCGTCCAGCCGAGGTGGAAGCTCACATCGCCCAAGGCATACGGCTCGTAGACTTCCAGCACCCCTTCCGATTTGATCGCCTCACGGATGATGCGTTCGCTTTCATCCGAGATGGGCAGATCGCGGCCGATGTTCTTGAGATGACTGCCCCGTCCAAAGCACAGCGGACCATTTTCGATCGGAACCGCATGCAGCGGAATCCAGGCGGTGACGGATTTTCCGGTCGCCATCGGCCAGTACTGCTGATCCACGTGCCAGGGGGTAAAACCGCCGCCGGATTCCTTGTAGAGAGCCTGATCGTGATAGATGCGCACCCCGCTGACATCCAGCAGCTCTGCCGCGATGCGCGCCAGCCGCTTGGAGAAGCTGAAGGCTTTGGCTTTCTCGCTCATCTCCCAGATGTTGCCCACCTGGATGAAGGCCTTGCCATAGGTGTCGCGCTGATCCAGGGGCGTATCCGGCGCATGGGCCAGCGTAATGCGCGTGATCTCCTCACCATATTCGTCCAGCACATCTTTGGTGAAGACGTTACTCAGGCGAATGAATCCCTCCTCTCGAAACTGGAGTTTCTGTTCTTCAGTAAGCGGGTAAGGCGCATCAAGGCGCGGGTCAACGACAGGGGCGGACGTGGTCATCGCATCTCCTTTGTGCGAAATGAGTCAAGAACGGATCCAACACACTGGCGGGCAGGATAGCCGGGATCTTGCTCTGTATGCTGCGCGGCAATTGGCTATTACTGGTATTATTTTGATCCACATTGGGTTTAAAGTAGGCTTGAAAGCCAGAGGAGGTTATCAGTGCAGCCGCGCATCGAGCCACTTGCCTATCCATCGGGATCATCCTTCTTCGCGTTCGAGCGCCGCGCCAAAACCTATCCGTTCGACTGGCACCATCATGCCGAATATGAACTTACCTACATCCGCACCGGCCGGGGGAGGCGGTTCATCGGCGATCACGCCGGCCCCTACCTGGACGGTGAATTGATGCTGATCGGGCCCTGGCTGCCGCATACCTGGGCTTCGGAGGATCGACGCACCCAGTGGGCAGTGGTTTACCAGTTCCCCGCCGAGTGGATCGAGAGGCTGACCGCCACCTCCGCAGAGTTGGCGAATCTGCCAGCGCTGCTGGAACGATCCAGGCGCGGATTGCTGTTTCGAGGCTCGGTTGCCTGCGAGGTGGGCGAACGCCTGCGACGAGCCTTGGCGGACCCCTCGCCTCTGTCGCGCATGACCGTGTTGCTGACCTGCTTGGATCGCCTCCGGGCAGATGCGTCAGCCGAGCCCCTGGCAACGCCTGCGTTCGCCGGGGCGCCGCCCGCCATTGATGAACGGATCCAGCGGGTGCATCGCTATCTCGAACGGCATTTCACGGAGGAGATCCGGCAGGAGGATCTGGCGGGCCTTGCAGGGATGACATGCGAAGCGTTTAGCCGGTTTTTCAAACGCACGACCGGGCGGACATTTATCCAGCATCTGCACGAGCTTCGCATCGGCTGTGCCTGCCGGCTGTTGCAGCAGACCGATGCTCCCATCCTCGAAATCTGCTACGCGTGTGGATTCAACAATCTGTCAAATTTCAATCGGATCTTTCGGCGGCTTCGGGGAACCACGCCAAGGGTCTACCGCAAGGAATTTGTCAGCGGCTGACAGGATTTTTCACGGGCGATCCCAAGCTTTCCCAAGCCTAACAAATATTTTATTTCTTCGGTAACGTTTTGATGGCCTCGGTGTCTATAGTCAGGGTGCGGGCCTCTGCCGCTGAGGCAGACCGAGCACCTGTTTGTGTCCTGGAGGCTCCCTGCGCCTCCCCCTTGGAAAGGTGATAGATGGACTTGCTTTCCTGCCTTCAGACGGGTTGCGCAGCGATGCAAACTCTCGCGCACAACGAACCCAAAACGAACCCATTTCAAACCCATTTTGTTCGGTATGAATCGTCGTTTCTGATCGGCTGGACCCGATGGGAGCAGAACAGAATGTCGCAAACGAACCCATTGATTCTGTTGCGCATCCGTTCGAAGCAAAGGTGTATTCCATGAGGTTGAGTCTGCCGGTAGGATCGTGAGCTATGAGCTATGAACTGGGCATCATCGGTGCGGGGAACATGGCTGAAGCCATTGTGCGCGGGGTAATCGGCGCTGGATTGTATCAGCCGTCGCAACTGCTGGCGGCAGATCGATCTCCCCAGCGACAGGATCTGTTCCGCAACGAACTGGGCATCCGCACCACAGACGACAACGCCGATGTGGCCGAGCGTTGTCGCATTCTCCTGCTGTGCGTCAAACCGCAGCAGATGGCGGAGGTACTGGCCGAGATCCGCCCCGTTGTCGATGAAAAGAAACTGCTGATCAGCATCGCAGCCGGGATCAGTTCGCGGTTCATTGAACAGACACTCGGTACGGATAAGTCGGTGCGCGTGATCCGGACCATGCCCAATACGCCCATGCTGCTGGGGGTGGGGATGGTGGCGATGGCGGGTGGATCGCACGCAACGGCGGAAGACATCAAAACTGCTCGCAGCATCTTCGAAGCGGCTGCGGTGGTGGCGGAGGTCAACGAGGATCAGATGGACGCAGTGACGGCGGTCAGCGGATCGGGACCGGCGTACGTGTTTTACCTGGCTGAGCAGATGATCCGGGCGGGAGAAGAACTGGGATTGTCACAGGAG
>CAZSJB010000354.1:0-3779 GCA_964606625.1 uncultured Tepidisphaeraceae bacterium
GGAGTCTGACAGGGAACCATATCCCAGCCCCAGTCAAAGTCAAGTAATTTTTAGGATAATAGCCAAGGCCCTCGCAATCATATAACAAAACCACCTAAAATCGTCACAAGTTCAGTACGGCAGGCTATTTGCCTGTCGCGAGTTACGCGGTTGTCACCGGCAGACAAGTAGCCGGGCTCCACCCCTCCCATCTCCACGCATCTGGTTTCTCTCCAAAAGACACAAAAAGGCCACGCCTTATCACACAAGAAATTTCACGCCCCCGACCGATAAGGCGCATTGGAGAGCTTTTGCGCCCATGGTCCATACCCTGTTTGACTATCTCCCGTCGCAGCTCAGCACTTTGATGCTGATCTTGGCAATTGGCGGTGTGACCGCAGGGGTGGGACTGTGGCTGGCGGGATCCCGCGCCAGCCGGGGGCTGATCACGCTGCTGCTGGTGGCAGCCGGTGCGTGGATCGGCTTGCGTCTGCCCGCGCAGATGGGCTGGGAGATCGACCCCATGGGCCCTGCCGTCGCTTTAGCGCTGGGGCTGGGATTAAGCGGCTTCGTGCTACATCGCCTGTGGATTGGCATGGGCCTGGGCTTGGTCCTGGCGTTGTGGACGGCGCTGGCGTGCTGGGTGGCGTGGCATGAACCGAGCACCGGCCTTAGCTGGTCTGACGTCGACCCGCAATGGACGCTGCGTGACTGGGTGATGGCGCTCTGGGCTGATCAGCCGGACCTGCTGCGGCACATGCTCCCCGTGGCAACAGCCGGCGCATGGATCTGTGGCATGGCATTGACACTGCTGTGGCCGCGCTTGGCGGTAATGCTGTTCTACAGCCTCATCGGCGTGTCGCTGATCACCGGAATGGGCATGCTGCTGGTACACGCCCGTCAACCGGCGTGGATCGAACACCTGCCCCACCAGGCATGGATGCAACTGGCCATCCTGGCGGCACTGGTGGCAATCGGCATGGCGGTCCAGTGGCGATTGAGCCCCCGCCCGCCTGCCCAGCCCCAGAACGATGCGCCGGCGGATTGACGCGCCCCCAGGGCCTTGGCCGGCGAGCACCCCGACCGGGTGGGACATCCCGCCCTGTGCGATAACAACAAGCTGACCCTTTAGAGAATCTCCGGAGTCAACCGTGGACCCCGTAACCGAGCAAGCCGCTACCGAAACGACGTCGCAAGCGATGTTTCATTTGCAGTTGCCCAGCCAATGGCCCGAGCAGACCGATATCATCGGTTTGTGTATGCAGATGGGGCCCGGCCCGGCATTTTTGCTGGTGCTGCTGGGGGTGGTCTATCTGCTGTTCGGGCTGCATCTGTATAAAGCGCTCATCACCTTCAATGCCACCGCCTTGGGAGCGCTGATCGGGTTGATGGTCGGCCAGAAAGTCGGCCAGTCCGTGATTGGCGCCGTGCTGGGCGGATTCCTCGCCGCCGCGCTGACCTGGCCGATGATGAAGTATGCTGTCGCCCTGATGGGTGGGCTGGTCGGCGGTGTGATCGGAGCGGGCTTGTGGCAGAGTTTCGGAATGGAAACCGCCTACGCCTGGACCGGCGCGATGATGGGGCTGATCTTCTTCGGGCTGCTGTCATTCATCCTCTATCGCGGCAGCATCATGATGTACACCAGTTTCCAAGGAAGCATGATGCTGGTGTTCGGGTTGCTGGGGCTGATCCTCAAGTACCAGGAAATCGGCCTGCCCCTGGCCAGCCGGATGAGTGTCAACAGTTTCCTGCTGCCGATCTTCGTGCTGATACCGACGATCCTGGGCATCCTCTACCAACAGGCCAACGCCCCCGCTCCGTCCGGTGGCGGTAGTGGCGGCGGCGCAGCCAAGGCCAAATAATCGCGCACGCCTCGCATCCCTCCTGATCGGCTGAATCAGCCACGCCGGCTTTGAGCACGGCGGTAGCCTTTCAGCAGATCGCTTCGGGTTACAAATCCGACCATCTTGGCTGTCTGCCGGTCGATGACCGGCAGACGGCCGATGTCATGGCGCATCATCTGGTCGGCTGCGTCGCGCAGCGTGCAGTCAGCGAAGACGACGATCGGCGGTCGGTCAAGCAACGATTGCAGCGGCTGATCATCGCTGTACTGCCGGTCGAGCAGTACCCGTCGCGTCAGCACGCCGACGACCTTCCCCTGGTCCACCACCGGGAAGCCCTGATGGGACCACTGCGATTCCTGCGATTGGATCCACTGGCGCACGACGCCCAAGCGCTCGCGCGCCTCCAGCGAAATCACCGGCGAGGAAGCCACCTCACTAACGGTGATCTGCTCGAGCGTGTCCGGGGCATACTCCTGCGGCACGCGCACCCCGCGCCGCGCGATCTTTTCGGTCATGATCGAGGTCCGCATGACCAGGGACGACACCAGGTACGCCGCCGAGCACCCGCCCAATAGCGGCAGCAGCCCCAGCGGCTGAAGCGTGGTTTCGAAGGCGAAGACCACCGACGCCAGCAGTGCCCGCGATGCGCCAGCGAAGATCGCCGCCATCCCGACCAGCGCTGCGATGCGCGGATCGACCGCCATCTGCGGCGCTATCCAGTTCATCGCAAATCCCATCACAAACCCGCATCCCCCGCCGATCGTGAACAGCGGCGCCAGCGTGCCGCCCGATGTGCCGCTGCCCAGCGCCAGCGTCCACGACACGAACTTCATCGCAACCAGCCAGAGAAGGAACCCGACGGTGAAGTCGCCGGAGATGGTGTGCGTGATGTTGTCATACCCCACGCCCAGCGTGCGCGGCGCGAAGTACCCGACGATCCCCACGGCCAGCCCGCCGATCGCCGGCCACCACATCCAGTGCACCGGCAAATGCTCGAACAGGTCCTCTACCCAGTAAACGACCTTCGTCACGACAACCGACAACAGGCCGATCACACAGCCGATGAGGATATATCCCGCCATGGCCGAGCCGCTGATCTGCGACAGCTCAGGCATCGGGAAGACCGCATGGAACCCCTCGAACACCACGCGCACAGCCGCGGCTGTACTGGCAGCTAACGCCACCGGGATCAGCGAAGCCGGGCGGAACTCAAACAGCAGCAGCTCGATCGCCAGCAGCACCGCCGACACCGGCGCGCCAAACGTCGCTGCCATGCCGGCTGCCGCCCCGGCGGCAAGGAGAGTCTTGCGCTCGGCGATCGTCGTGCGAACGAACTGGCCGATCGCCGACCCCAGCGCGCCACCGGTGGCGATGATCGGGCCCTCGGCGCCGAACGGCCCGCCCGTACCGATCGCCACGGCAGCCGACAACGGCTTGAGGAACGTCAGCCGGCGCGGAATGCGGCTCTGGTTGGTCAACACCTGTTCCATCGCCTCGGGAATGCCGTGACCACGAATTGCCTTGGATCCGTAGCGCGCCATCAGGCCGACGATCACGCCGCCGATAACCGGCACGACAACAACCCACCATCCCAGGTTCGCCGCTGCGGGGGAGACATCCTCGATCGAAATTCGCTGGTAGAACGCCAGGTTGGTGATGAACGCAATCAGGTGAATCAGCACCTGCGCGATCACCGCGGCCACTGCGCCCAGCGCAATGCAGCCGAGTGACAGGGTCACCACGCGTCGATCCACCACTGATCGCTCGACGGGCACAAGCGCGGCATCGATGGCGGGTCCCATCGATGGCGAAACCGGCAGGCCGGCTGTCGTGGATGACGCCTCAACATTATGACTGATAGGGTTTTCTTCGTGGTCGGCAGGGGTAGTCATGGAACAACCAGGCTGATTGAATCTCTTGGGAACATGGTTTTAGCGCAACTGCTCTTTCAGCAGC
>CAZSJB010000355.1:0-3750 GCA_964606625.1 uncultured Tepidisphaeraceae bacterium
CGCCGCCCTCACCGGAAGCCTGCTGGCTGCTGGTGTCCAGCCCTTCCACGGCGGTCCGCTGGATCGCCCGCTCCAGGGGCTCGCGCCCGGCAAGCACGGTGGAAACACCGACCGAGGCATCCACCTCGAAGATGATGTGCTGCGTGGGCTTGCGGAAGTCGCAGTCCAGCAGCAGCGTACGCTGCCCTGCCTGGGCCATGGCAATCGCAAGGTTCGAGGCGGTGGCGCTCTTGCCATCGCCGGGCATGGCACTGGTGATCAACAGGGTCTTGGATTTATCCGATCGAGCGCCGAAATAGACGGCGGTGCGGACGGTGCGGAAGGCCTCGGCAACTTCGCTCATCGGATCGAGGAAGACCCGCTGCCCGCGCTGCACCTGCGTGAGGCGGCGCGACATGTGCGGGATCGTGCCCAGCACCGGAACACCCAGGGTGGCCATCACTTCCTCGGCGCTGCGGAGGCGCTGGTCCATCCAGTCGCGCAGCAGCCCCAGCCCCATGCCCAGCACCAGGCCGGCTGCCAGCGCAACGGCATAGACACGAGACTTGGTCGGGCTGTAAGGCAGGTCATGGTCGCGTGCCGGCTCAAGGATTTCGATTGATGCGATCCGCTCGCGCTGCTCGGCCTGGAGCCGCATTTCGTTCATGCGGCGTTCCAGTTCCATGCGACGGGCTTCGGTTTCCCGAACCGCGTTTTCCAGTTCCTGGTACTCGGCAGCCTTGGCGTTGATCTTGTAGGCTTCTTCCTGAAGTTCCTTGAGGATGCCTTCGGTCTCCAGCACGATGGCCTGGGCACGCTCGCGGGCGCGACGAGTCACGACCGACTGATTGCTCTGCTCAGTCGCCTGCGCCTGGATCAGTTCCAAACGGGCACGGGTCAGGGCCGCGGAAACTTCCTGCATCTGCTGGAAGACGATGTTGCCGCGTGCAGCCTCCAAGGCCACGGTGGGATTCTCGATCCGGAACTTCGCAAGCTTCTCCTTGCGCTGAGCAAGGAGTTTCTCTTCCTCTTTCAGGGTGTTCTGGAACACCTCCAGCAGCGACTTCTGCACGTCATCGCCCGACTGCGCCTGCAGATACATGTAGGTTTCGACAACGGCGTTGACGATCTGGGCGGCTTCCTGGGCGTACGGGGAGGTGAACGAGACGGAGATCACCTCATCGCGCCGACCGACGGTGGCGGAGAGTTTCTCGCGCAGCGTCAGCACGGGATTGTCCCCCAGCGATTCGAGTTTGTGCAGGCCGAAGGTCTCGACTGCCGTCTGTAGCGTGCGGGTTGAGCGGATTCGCTCAATCTGGCGGTGCAGAAAGGCTTCGGACATGTCCACCCCCCCGCCGGCGCCTACCGTGGCGAAGGTGGGTTCGACCGCGATCTTGGCGGTGCTGGTGTACACCTTGGTGGCTCGCTGCATATAGAACCATCCTGCGGCAGCAGCCAGGATCATGACGCTGATGATGATCAGCTTGCGACGCCAGAGGATCTGCACCAAGCCGGCTTCGGGCGCATCAGGTTGGGGCGCACCAGGGATCTGGTACGTCACAGGCATGGGGATCGCGATGGCCTGCGCCTGGGGGCGATACCCGACGATGGCATTAGGGTCGTGTCCGAACGTCATACATCTCCCTCAACCGCAAATGAGTCTGGCCTCGCGTCCGTCGCGAGCGTTGTCCCTCGCCACTCTTATCGGCCCTGGGTTTATCAATACAGTGCCGTGCGGTTTGCATTTCATCGGCTCCCTTGACACCTGACATCAGCAGGTTCTAAAGGATTTGCCGCAGGAGTTCCTCAAAAAGGGAGTCCTCCATCCGTGGGCGCTGCTGATCCATCATAGGAGCGCCCCGGCAGGCGCGATAACCTTCAAATTCCTCAAAGCGTTTGCTGCCGGACATGACGTGGCAAATCAGGCGATTCCAAGCCCAAGCCGAGAGAACCCGCTGGGCATCCTCCGATCCTCGGAGTGTCACCCCTCGCTTCAGCCTGCTTGACAAACGTCCGTCCGTGGACAGCCGGAAATCTGCTGGCGCACCCGTTTCCGCGCATTTCTCCTTAAATTTAGAACAGTCGGACCTGGATGCGGAACAACACAATCCAAGCCAGACCGCAAAGGATCCGGTTGTCGACCCGCATCCTTGCGATCATTGACGGCGATCAGGATTTCCCGATCCGACACACCGGTTGGACCACTTTGAGGGGAGCGGTCTCCTTGTCACCCACGCCGGTGCGGAAATCATTCTACCCGCATACCGGACTCGACGTCGAGTGAATTCGCCAGATTTACCGCCAACGCCCTCTCGGGGACCGATGCGTGACCGGCAGAATCGTTAAAACCCGACTTTTCGGGAACGATTCGGGGGAGTTCCCCAGCCTGATCGTCCGTTAATACTCCCGCCCGCTGCGGAAGTTCACCATCTTTATCGGCTGTTCCTCTTCCAACCTCCTCATCAAACCATGCGGGAAGATTATCCGGACGTTGGGTCCTGGAATTTTCTAAACTTTCCTCAGCGGGCACTGCGAGATTACGGAGTGCTGCATCTTACAACCCCGTCGGTTCGGAATTTTGCTTCGATAGTTGATCGATCACCAATGTTAGGGTACAATTCGCATCCACCCTGCTCTCGCAGGCATGGAAAATGAAGAGAGGTGAGGGGTTGTTCTATGGCCTGAACCGAACCCAAAGCGAACCCACTGTAAGGGGCTGAGGACGTTAAGGATTCCTGGATCAATCCCGCGCCGGCTGGACTTGTGTCCACGGGCTGGAATGGGTATTCTTTTTTCCCCTTGCGCTCCGTTCCTGCGGAGGGCAATGCTATCCCGACATACGAGAGGTATTTGCAATGTCACTGGATCGAAGTCTGAAAAGTGCCAACGCACTGGTCCGTCACCGGAACGTCCTGCGTCGCGCCGAGCGGCTGGAACGTCTGCTGGACCTGGGCAAGTGGGATGAAAGCCGCGGCGTGCTGGGGCTGCCCAAGGTCGCCAACCGGAAGATTGCGGTCGGCAGCAAGCCCAAGAAGGAAGACAAGTCTGACGAGAAGGACGCCAAGAAGAAGTAGGTGTCACCGCCTGGCAGCATCGGCAGGTGATCGCCTCCTCCGCGCCCTGCTGATCCACCGAAACTGCGACCATGCGCCCTCTTTCCGCGTACATCTCTGATCGGACAGCCGCCGTGGATGCCTCGGGCATTCGCAAGGTCTTTGACCTGGCTGCCAAATTGCCGGACCCGATCAACCTGTCGATCGGGTTGCCAGATTATGATGTGCCGGAACTCGCCAAGAAGGCCGCCATTGAAGCAATCGCGTCGGGCAGCAACCGCTACACGCAGACCCAGGGGATTGCGCCGCTGCGCGACACGCTGCGTCAGCGTCTGTCGGCGGAGCTGGGTCGCGACTGTGGCGAGGTGCTGATCACCAGCGGTGTCAGCGGCGGGTTGTTCCTGGCGATCCTCGCCACGATCAATCCCGGCGACGAAGCCGTCTTCCTCGATCCGTACTTTGTGATGTACCGCCACCTGCTGACGTTGGCAGGCGGCAAGAGCGTCACAGTCGACACCTACCCCGATTTCCGCTTCCCAGCCGACAAGGTCGAAGCCGCCATCACCCCCAAAACCAAGCTGCTGATCCTCAACTCTCCCGCCAACCCCACCGGGTACGTCATGAGCGAGGAAGAGGTCCGCCAGGCGGTTGAGATTGCGAAGAAGCACGACCTGTTGCTGATCAGCGACGAGATTTACGAACCGTTCCTCTATGACAC
>CAZSJB010000356.1:0-3743 GCA_964606625.1 uncultured Tepidisphaeraceae bacterium
CTGGTCCGAAGTTCGTACCACGCTGAAAAACAAGTGCGCGCCCACCAAGCCACGGCGTGAGGGTGAGCGGCGGAATTATCTTGCAATCCATGTGTTGCCGCAGGGATACTGCATCCCGTTGGGGTGATTTGGCGATTGCATGGACGAGGAGATAGGCGATGCGATGGTTGGTAATCGCAATAGCGCTGTCGACGGGACTGGCGGGATATGCAGCCAGCGCTGGAGCACTGGACAATCCGGCGGTGGTCATCACGGGGCGGATGGTCGATGCGCCGCTGGTACTAGATCAGTACCTGGATTATGAATTGGAGCAGGTTGAGGGCCGTGGCGGGTACGACGGGGCAGCCGTGGTACTGCGGGGAGATGTGCGGAGTGTGTCGATCCGCGACAGTCGGTTTGGGCTGGTAACCGCGGGCGGGCGCGGCCAGGCGGCGGGCATCATGGCCGAAGAGGCCAACATCGGGCACTTCCAGGCCGTCGGCTGTGAGTTTTACGATATCGAAAATGAATTGCTCAGCCTTTCGCGCGGACATTTCGGCCATGTGATTATCGAGCGATGCACGTTTCGCACCAGCGAATCGTTCCTGCGTGAGATCGTGGAGCGTAATCCTTGGCGCGACGGCCCACCGGTGGCGGAGTTTGCCAACATCGACCGGCTGGAGCTGCTGGATGTGGAGTTCGATAATACGAAGGTGATCATTCATCCTTCGGTCAAGCAGGTGATCCTGCGCGGCGATATTCGGGAAATCGAGGTGATCGACCCCGGGACGCAGGTGATGTGGCTTGGGCGGAGGGAGGAGGCCGAGCGCCTGGCTGGGCAGACGGGGCTGGTCGCGCCGCCCGGTGCGACGTGACGAGTCATGCATGAAGCGTGTCGCGCGCGTTTCATGTATCATTTATCCTGCCTCATCAGCCGGATGCCTGCCGGCCTGTCGGCGGTACGGATCTTCAAGCAGCGATTCATGCGATATCATAAAACCCTATGTTCCCCCTTCTGATTGCGATTCTGTCGGGTGTTGGATTCCTGGTTGCTTATCACACCTATGGCCGCTGGCTGGGTCAGAAAATTTTCCGCCTGTCAGCCCAGGCGGTGTGTCCGAGCGTTCGGCTGAACGACGGCGTGGACTACGTGCCGACGCACAAGTCGGTCGTGTTTGGCCATCACTTCACGAGCATCGCGGGGACCGGGCCGATTGTCGGGCCAGCCATTGCGGTGATGTGGGGCTGGCTGCCGGCGCTGCTGTGGGTGGTGTTTGGATCGATCTTCATCGGGGCGGTGCATGATCTGGGATCGCTGGTGGTGTCGCTGCGCAATAACGGGCAGACCGTCGGCGACATTGCCGGGCGGGTGATGAACCGCCGCGTGCGCGTGCTGTTTCTGCTGGTGCTGTTTTTGGCGCTGTCGATCGTGCTGGCGATCTTCGGCATGGTGATCGCAGCCGTGTTTCGGCAGTTCCCGCAGGCGATCTTCCCCTGCATGATCCAGATCCCGATCGCAATGACGATCGGGTATCTGCTGCATCGGCGGGGGGTGAAGCTGCTGATCCCGTCGCTGATCACGCTGGTAATTATGTACCTTACGGTGATCTACGGTGATCGCGGCTGGCTGCATGACATCAACATGTACATGGCGTCATGGAGCAACATGACGTGGGTGCTGCTGCTGCTGATTTACAGCTACGCGGCCAGCGTGCTGCCGGTGTGGATGTTGCTTCAGCCGCGGGATTACATCAATTCGCTGCAATTGATCTCGGCGCTGGGGTTGATCCTGGTGGGGCTGGCGGTGGCTGCGTTCGTTCGCGGTGCGCCGCCGGTGGAGGGGGCGGACCGGCCGGAGCTGACGATGATCGCGCCGATGGTGAACTTGAATCCCGCGGGCGCGCCGCCCATTCTGCCGTTCCTGTTCATCACGGTGGCGTGCGGCGCGGTGAGCGGGTTCCACTGCCTGGTCAGCAGCGGCACGTCGTCGAAGCAGCTTCGCAGCGAGGCCGATGCGCGGTTTGTCGGCTACGGTGCAATGCTGACGGAAGGGTTCCTGGCGGTGCTGGTGATCCTGGCGTGCTGCGCGGGGCTGGGGTTGGGGTTGCCCGCGCCGAAGGATGGCGCGCGCCTTGTGGCTGACAGTGATCTGATTGTGTCTTCAGACGGCGGAAAATCCGTCATCGTTGGCGCCTCGGCATACGCGACGCAGTACGAGTCCTGGGGCAAAGCCGAGGGGCTTGGGAAGACCGTTGGCGCGTTCGTCACCGGCGCCGGGAACTTCTGCACGGCACTTGGGATTCCGAATGGTGTCTGCGTGGCGCTGATGGGCGTGCTGGTGGCCAGCTTTGCGGGCACGACGCTGGACACGGCTTGCCGGTTGCAGCGGTATGTGGTGCAGGAGCTGGCGGCGTGTTTCCTGACGGCGCCGCAGGCGGGATCTGAAATCGCAGATCTGAAATCTGACAATGAGCCATCCGCAGCCCGTCATTCGCCGACGCTGCTCAATCCGATCACCTGGCTGACAAACATGCACGGCGCGACGCTGTTTGCCGTGGTGGTGGCGCTGATCATCGCGGGCGTGCCGCTGCCGGGCGAAGCCGTCTCCTGGGCCAACGCCGGCAAGGGCGGGCTGATCCTCTGGCCGCTGTTCGGCGCGACCAACCAGCTCCTGGCGGGACTGGCGTTCATGGTGGTGCTGTTTTACCTGTGGCGGCGGGGTGGGGCGATCTGGTTCCTGATCGGGCCGGCGCTGTTCATGCTGGTCATGCCCGCCTGGGGGATGATCGCAGAGCTGCCCGGCTGGTGGGAGAAGCAGCGCTGGGTGCTGGTGGCGATTGCGGTCGCGACGCTGGTGCTGGAACTGTGGATGGTCATCGAAGCCGTGCTCATGTTCCCGAAAGTCCGCAACGTGCTGGAAGGCGAAGAGCGGCCGGGATTTGAGGTCGTTCCCGTCGGCGCAGGAAATTAAACTTACAGCCGATTGCTGACTGGAGACTTCCGTTTGCTGTGTGCTGTTCCGTTTAGCCGTACAATGCGCCTGACATGACCTCACTCTCTCCCAAGCAGATTGTTGCGGAACTGGACAAGTACATCATCGGGCAGGCCCAGGCCAAGCGGGCTGTGGCTGTCGGCGCCAACAGTTGCCTGAGTCGATGCGCCAGGACGTCCTGCCCAAGAACATCATCATGAGCGGCCCCACGGGTGTCGGAAAGACCGAGATCGCCCGCCGCCTGGCGTCGCTGACCGGTGCGCCGTTCATCAAGGTGGAAGCCACCAAGTACACCGAGGTCGGCTATCATGGCCGCGACGTCGAGAGCATGATCCGCGACCTGGTGGATTCTTCGGTCAGCATGGTGCGCGACGAGATGACCGAGCAGGTAAAAGAACCGGCTGAGAAGCAGGTGGAAGAGCGCCTGCTCGATTACCTGCTGCCCCTCTCCGATCCGATTGCCAGCCCCAACCTGGAGGATGACGACGCCAAATCCCGTCGTGAGCGCAACCGCGAAAAGCTGCGCGCCCAATTGCGCAGCGGCGAACTGGAGGATCGCACCATCGAGATCAGCGTAGAGGAGAAATCGAGCGTGGTGGGCGTGCTCGGCCAGGCGGGCATGGAAATGGACATCGAGTTCCAGAACATGTTCGAGAAGATGCTGCCCAGCCGCCGGCAGACGCGCCGGCTGACCGTTGCCGAAGCCCGCAAGGTGCTCTTCGCCCAGGAAGCCGACAAGCTGATCGACAAGAGCAAGATCACCGCCGAAGCC
>CAZSJB010000357.1:0-3731 GCA_964606625.1 uncultured Tepidisphaeraceae bacterium
TTTTTCAGCTTGCCGCTCCAGCCGCGGTTGGTGGCGCGGGAGGAGATCGCGCCCGGCGAGCGGTGCTTGCGCTCGGTACCGTGCGATGCGGGCTGGCCGCCGAAATTGTGGCGTTTCATGACGCCCTGGGTGCCCTTGCCCTTGCTGGTTCCGATGACGTCCACGAACTGGACGTCGTTGAACAGCTCGACGGTGATGGTGTCACCGGGCTGGCGATCGGTGGCTTGCTTGAGACGGATTTCGCGGAAGTGCCTCTTGGGGCCGCTGCCGGACTTGGCGGCATGGCCGATCAGCGGGATGGTGCTGAACTTGGCCTTGATGTCCTCGAACCCGAGCTGGACGGCGTTGTAGCCGTCGGTTTCGGCGGTTTTGACCTGGGTGACGGCGCAGGGGCCGGCTTGCACCACAGTGACGGGGACGATCTTGCCGTCCTCGCTGTAGATGCGGGTCATCCCGATTTTTCGACCGAGCAATGCTGGTGTCATATCTCTTACCGGACAGAGGAGCGGGATTCACAGCCAGCCAAGTGGCGAAGCTCAAATCCGGCTCGTGATCCGCTCCATGGTTAGCCGGGTGGAACCGGCCGGACCAAAACGGCAAAAACCCATCCGCGACACGCGGCCCGTCAGGTCATTGCCTTAAGGGCTACAGCGGGTTCTTGGCTGAACCCCGCGGTCCGGAACAAAAAGCATCCCTTGAAGGCAGGGATGCGTATGTCATCTGGAAAAAGGTCAGGCCTTGATCTTCACGAAGACGCCGGCTGGAACGACCAGGCGGTTGAGCGCTTCGACGGTTCGGGCGGTGGGCTCGAAGATATCAACCACACGCTTGTGCGTGCGCATCTCGAACTGCTCGCGCGACTTCTTGTCGATGTGCGGGCTTCGAAGCACCGTATATCGCTCGACGCGGGTCGGCATGGGAATCGGGCCGCAGACACGGGCATTGGTGCGCTTGGCATGCTCGACGATCTCCCTCGCCGAAGCGTCCAGCGCCCGATGGTCATACGCCTCCATCCGAATCCTGATTCGATCACCAGTCATGCGTCGCGTCCGTTCCAACCGTTCTGTTTCGTTTCCACCAGAAACTCCCGCAAATTGCCGTCTCCGGCAGGAATGCGGAATCTCCGCTCACCTGGAAATCAGGTGAGTCGCACAATTTAGCGTTTAGCGGGCCTGTGTCAACAGCGCGAACGCAAAAATTGTGTCAGGAACGGCAAGCCGGGCAGCGATGAAGCAAACGCAGCAGTATTCTGCACTTACCTCCATCCCGCAGCCCCTTTATTGCTTGTCCGTCGCAAATGGGACCGCCGGGAAACCGGCCCCGTTATACAGCACTGCATCCGGGTTATTGGACCAGGCGTACCGCACATGCTTCGGGTTCCTGACCTCGGGGCTGTGGACGACCACCTCATCGCCCTCCAGCTCAGCCTCCGCCCAGACAAACTTGCCATCTTCACCTGCGATCGCGAACCCCGTCAGCTTGTCGCCTTTGACGACAAGCCCCTCGTGGGCATGGTCAAACGTGATGCGGATCCGGTCTCCCTCGATCTGCATCGATTTGAACATGGGCCCCTGGTAGGCAATGTCATAGTCATAGACGGTTGCCAGTGCCGCACGGGCCAGGCGATAGCCGACCGTCTGCTTGTCGCGGGGATGGATGTCATTGGCATCGCCCACGTCAATCGTGACCGCCATGGCGGTGTTGGGCAGCGAGAGGGTCTTGGTTTGGGCGTGACGGAGATTCGGCCAGCCGTCATCCCGCGGCTGTTCGTCCTTTTTCATGAAATTGGCAAGCTGGACAAACAGGAACGGGAACTCTCCCTGTTCCCATTGGTTACGCCAATCCGTGATCATCGCCGGAAACAGCGTCTCATACTGCACAGGCCGATCGGCGTTGGATTCACCTTGGTACCAGATGACGCCTCGAATGCCATATGGGATCAGCGGCGCGATCATGCCATTCCAGAGGTTACCCGCGACATTTTTGTCATCGGGCCCGAACGGAAACCGCGGCTGCTGGCCGGCGGGTTTGCCGGCGGTTTCCCACTCCGCCCGTTTCCGGTCGTATTCCTCTTTGAGCTGGGGAAATGCCTCGAGGCGCTTCTGCTGATGCTCGAGGATCGGCTTGAGAATCGGGTCGCTCTCCAGCCGCGCCGGCCGGGTCCATGCCTCCGCCGTCGTTCCACCCCAACTGGAATTGATCAGGCCTATCGGTCGATCCAGCTCCTGGTGCAGCTCCCGCCCAAAGTAATATCCAACCGCCGAAAAATTCCGAACGGTTTCCGGGGAACACACCAGCCACCGTCCCTGCACATCCTCAGCCGGTTCACGGGCGGTGACATTCCGGACGCTAAATAACCGGATGTTGGGATAATCGGCTTGGGCGATCTCCTCGTCGGCATTGTTGGATCGCGCAACAGACCATTGCATGTTGGACTGCCCCGAGCAGATCCACACCTCCCCTGCCAACACGTTGGTCACCGTGATTGTGTTGTTGGCGCCTTCAAAGGTGATGTCGAACGGTTCGGGAGTATTGTCCGGGATGGAGACGCGGGTGATCCACCGACCCTCTTCGTCCGCGGTGACGGTCAACTGCTGGTCAAGGAAGCGGATCGTCACATTCTCCGTGGGATCCGCCCAACCCCACAGCGCGGTTCCCTGCTCCATCGGCTGAAGCACCATGTTGTCACCGATAATCGCAGGCAGGCGGACTTCCGCCATCGCCACGGAACCACAAACCACTGAACCCAATACAACCGCCGAGAGAAAGCGCATGAAGGCTCCGTACAAAAAAATGAAGAACTGATGACTCTGCCTTGGCCTGAAACTCCAGCCGAAGCCACGGTGTAATGCGATTCAGCAGACGCCTCGCGTACTCGCGTGCGGATCTTCCCAGTCCGAAGGATATTCCTTCTGCTTTTCCTGAAGGCCGCACAAGTCCTCGCCGCAGGCGATCGGAGGCTGGCCGATCGGTTCGGGGGTCGTGGGACACTCCTGCGGCCGCACGGGCAAGCCATAGCCCTCGCGCAGCGTGCGCCGATGCTGGAGAATCGCCTCCAGCTCATCCAGCGTGCCGCGGACCGGCGGGTTGTTCTTGACCGCATCATGGAGCATCGCCCAGGCAACTTCCGAAGCGATCACGCTGTCGCGCACCACCGGAAACCCGAGGTTTTTCCCCGCATGCAGGGACCGGCCAAAGATGTCGACCATCACGTCCAGCTTCTTGTCGTTGAACAGGCCGGTCTTGCGCATCGTGTGGTTGACGCCATGACACTCGATCGTCGCATTCTTGAAGTCATGGCGCATGCGGCAAATCCCCTTGGTGCCGATGATGTCGACATAGCAGTTGTGGGTTTTCTCAGCTGCCAGGTGGCCGTATACGAACCCCTGGGTGATGTCGAACACCACGCCATTCTCAAACGTGCCATGCACCTGCACCCACCAGGGATCCTTATAGTTCCACATCCGGATCCCCTGCGCATGCCAAGTCTTGTACTCGCTTTGGGCATACCAGCGGGCCACGTCGACGTAATGCATGCCGCAATCATGAAACGGCGGGCCTTCGGGTTCATGGCCTTCGGTGGGCATGTGGCCGGGCGTCATGTGGCAAACGCGGATGATCGCCAGGTCGCCGATCTCCCCCTCGGCGATGAAGGCCTGGATTTCCTTGTGATACCAGGCGTTGCGGTTGAAGATATTGACGGTAACGAAGCGGTCGCTGGCTTCGATTTC
>CAZSJB010000358.1:0-3715 GCA_964606625.1 uncultured Tepidisphaeraceae bacterium
GGAACGACATGGCGATCTTCTATCGCATCAACGCCCTGTCGCGCGTGATGGAAGAAGCTCTGCGCAAGCGCGGAATCCCGTACCAGATCGCCCGTGGCGTCGAGTTCTACAACCGTCGTGAGATCAAGGACGTGATGGCATACCTGAAGGTCATCGCCAATCCGGCGGATGAGGTCAGCTTGACGCGCATCATCAATACGCCGACCCGTGGGATCGGCGCAGCCAGCGTCAAGCTGATGCAGGCCCGTGCGATCGCCAATGGCTGCTCACTTTATGAAGCCATGCGCAATGCGGCTCGCATCCAGGGACTGAGCGCCCGCGCGATTAAATCGATCGAGGCGTTTGTCAATCTCATTGAAGACTGGCGGCAGATGGCGGGTCTTTCCGGTCATGTGGCTGATGGGGAGGATGATCCATCGGCCCTGTTCAATGCCGATTCAGCCGCAGTTCGTCATCATCGTCCTGTGCGCGACATCGTCGAAGACGTCGTTCAGCGCAGCGGCCTGGAGGCGATGTATCGAAAAGAGAGCCTTGAGCGCGAAGCCGAAGGCGAAGGGCCGATCGAGAATATCAACGAGTTGATCTCGTCCGCCGCCGAGTTCGACGCAGAGCATGAAGAGGGCACGCTGATCGATTACGTCGCCGCTATCAGCCTGGTCAGCGATGTGGATCACATGAAAGGCAGTGGTGGGGCGGTCACGCTGATGACGCTGCACGCAGCCAAGGGGCTGGAGTTTCCGGTTGTGGTGATGATCGGCATGGAAGAAGGCATTCTTCCGCACAGCCGCGCCCGGGACAGCCAGTCGGAGCTGGAGGAAGAACGCCGGCTGTGCTTCGTGGGAATCACGCGGGCGCAGGAGAAGCTGTACCTGAGCAAAGGGGCGTATCGGACGGTGCGGGGATTGCGCGATCGGACGATCACTTCGCCGTTCCTGAACGAGCTGCCGCAGGAGGCGCTGGAGATCATTGATCGTACGGAACTGTCGCTGGATCGGGATGACGAATACCGCCAGCGGCTGGCTGGTGAAAATGAGCGGTTGTCGACCCAGTTCCGCAAGGGACAGCTCGTGCGACATCCGCAGTTTGGTATGGGACGGATTGCCGCAATCTCGGACATGGGCCAGCACACACGGGCGATTGTCGAGTTCAATGCGGTGGGGCGGAAGACGCTCATTCTACAGTATGCGCGCCTGGAAGCAGTGGGAGAGTAGGCGCGACAGATTGCAGTCAGGAGTCTGCGGTCTGCGATAAACAACGAAAGATGAGCTTTTATGTACGCCGTTTCTCGAGAACGCTTTGCTGAACTGGTTGCGCAGGCGGTTGAATCGTTGCCTGAGCGGTTCCAGGAGTTTCTTGAGGAGGTGGCCATCGAGATTCAGGACCGCCCCACCCCCCAGCAGTTGGCAACTCTTAAGATCGAGCCGGACGGCGACCTGCTGGGATTATATGTCGGGCGACCGCGCACCGAGCGGAGCGTGGAAGACCACGGCCGCATACCCGATGTGATCTACATTTTCCAGCAACCGATCGAGCGGATGTGCCACAATGAAAAGGAGCTCATCGAGCAGGTGCGGGTCACTGTCCTGCACGAGATCGGCCATCACTTCGGGATGGACGAGGACGATCTCGAGGAATTGGGTTACCAGTGAACAAGCTGCCCCTTGGGTTCAGGGATTAAGGGATCAACGGGCGATTAAAAGCCCGATCCTCACGCGACTTCGCCCGTGATTTTCACGTCTCCTTCAATCACCTTGCCGGGCGTGAGCACGTCGGTTTCGCCTTCGGTTCTGGCGACCGTCACGGCGCCGACGCTGTCACTGAAGATGTTGACGGCTGTGCGGCACATGTCCAGCGGCCGATCAAAGACCATCAGCAGCCCCAGGCCGGATACCAGGGCGACGCCTTCAGGGAGGGTTCCGGGAGGCAGGCCGGCCTGAACGGCATTGAGGATGACTACGATCGCCACCAGCGACGCAGCCGGCACGCCGGCGACGCCGATGCTCGTCAGCAGGGCGGTCACCACGATCAGGAACTGCTGGGCCAGCGACAGCTCCACGCCAAACGCCTGGCAGATGAAGATGGCTGCGGCGCATTCGTAAAGGGCCGTGCCGTCCATGTTCACCGTCGCCCCCAGCGGCAAGACGAAGCTGGCTGTGCGGTTGCTGACACCAGCGCGCTTCTCGACGCACTCCATCGTGACCGGCAGCGTGGCCGAACTGCTGGCGGTGCTGAATGCGGTGATCAACGCCGGCATCATGGCCTGGTAATGCCGCAACGGATTGACCCGCGCCACCAATGCCAGGATCAGCGGCATGGTGAGGATCAGATGCCCCAGGAGGGCGAGGAAGGCGATCCCCGCGAACTTGCCGATCCCCGTCGCAAACTCGACAAAGCGGTCATCCGGGGCGAGCTTGGCGTGCTGCTCAGCCACTGTCGCGCCGACCAGCCCCAGCACACCGATCGGCGCCAGGCGCAGCACCACATCCGTGATGCTCATTGTGATGTCGTAAATCCCCTGTGTCAGACCAACCAGGCGCGGCTTGCTCTCGGTGTTCAGACGCGCAAGGAAGAATCCGAACAACAGCGCCACCACGATCAATCCGAGCAACTGCCCGTTATCCGTCGCTGCGGCGAAGATGTTAGACGGGATCATACTGCGGAAAACATCGAGGAAGTCGCTGAGGCCCTTGCCTTCCGTGCGCTGCTCGACGATGGCCTGGTCGGCTTCGAAAGCAGATAGATCCTGCCCGACCAGGATCCCGCGGCCGTCCTCGCCAATGCCCGGCTTGACCAGGTTCACCAGCGTTTGGCCGATCAGGATTGCGATCAGCGAGGTCACCATGTAGTAAGCGAGCGTCTTGAGGCCCAGGCGGCCGAAATCGCTTCCCGAGCCGATATTCACCACCGCCAGGATGATCGAGCTGACCACCAGCGGCACGATGATCAACTGCAACCCGCGCAGGAACAGGTCGCCCATCAGGCTGAGCAGCAGGTAGGCCCACGTTTCCTTCGCGATTCCGGCGGCTACTACGCCCGCTTGGGCGGATTCGGTGCCGGGCGGGATCTGGTTCACCGCCCAGATCCCCAGCGACCATCCCGCCGCCGCCCCAATCACCAACCCCAGGAGAATCTGCCAATGAAGCGGCCACCGCCAGATTTTCATCATCTTCGGCATAAGCAAGAAAGGGTATCAAACCATCCCCAGGAGGGGACTTTACCCGTTGCTGGGGCCGGTTGGAAGGATTATCCGGCGGATAATAATGCGTTTAGCGGTTCCGTTTATGGAACGCCCTGAAACATCTCCAAACCCCGTGATAGACGGGTTCCTCAAAAACTTTACCATCCTGCCCAAGCTGCTAAACTTCCTTGGTCTGATGTCCTACACCGTTCTGGCACGCCGCTATCGCAGTTCTACCTTCGACGAGGTCGTGGGGCAGAACCATATTGCGCAGACGCTGAAGAAGGCGATTGCGTCGGATCGCATCGCCCATGCGTATCTGTTCTGTGGAACGCGCGGGACCGGCAAGACTTCGACAGCCCGCATCTTCGCCAAAGCGCTCAACTGCGAACGCAGTGACAAGGCGACGACCGAACCGTGCAACGAATGCACCAGTTGCGTATCGATCGCCAGGGGCGAGGACATGGACGTGATCGAGATCGTCGCCGCCAGCACCACCGGCGTCGACAACGTCCGCGATCTGATCGTGAACTCCCG
>CAZSJB010000359.1:0-3710 GCA_964606625.1 uncultured Tepidisphaeraceae bacterium
GCTTGGCTCGAGGCCCGATTCACGGACAGCCTGTTCCAACCCTCGCATCGCATGCACGATCGCCGGGCTGAGCTTGTAGTAGTTCAAACGCGGTTGCATGTGTTCCCTCGCTTCCCTTGCAGGTGGGTCAAATCGAGCAGTTGAGTGACTATAGGCAGGCAGTTGGCAGGTGGGCGGGGGAGGGAGAATTTTCCCGATCCTCACCAGTGGGAATTGGCCTCGGTCCACTTGGCCTCGTCGAACGACGCGAATATGGCGGCGTCCAGCACGCACGGGTCTACCCCGCTGCGCTCGGCTAAGGCGATGAGCCCGTCCTCGACGAACTCGTAGTACTCCCGCTGACCGAGCAGTTCGCTCGACACCGGCAGAGGGAAACCGAGGGATCGCGTCCACCTCACGATCCGGGAGTCGATGGGCACCACCAGTTGGGTCAGTCCTACCATCTGAAGGAGGTTTCGAGCCTGCTTCGGGCCAATCCCCCAGAACCGGTCATCCAGAAAGTTGGCAACTCGGCGCTCGTGCTGCAGGCCCCGGTGCGCCCGGAGATGCTCTAGCTCGGCCTCGACCTCAGCCCACCCCTGGCCTGTCAGGTACGGGAGGTTCCTGGCTGCGTACTCGCCGATGCGGTTGTAGTATCGGATGCCCCCGACGCTGGCCAGCACCTCGGACACGAGTTTCTGCACGTCGGCGGCGGCATCGCAGGCCGCAACGGTGAGGGGGAAGGGGTCGGTGCAGAGGAATCGGACAGCGGGTGAGTCAGGGCCGGACCGCTGGTGGCTGGTCAGCAGGCACATGATCATTGCGTTCCAGAACCAGTCTCGGGACACCGGGCCGGGCTTACCGGCGCAGTTGCGTCGACGGCGCTCGGCCACGAGGGCGCAGTCTTTCGTCTCCTCGATCAGCTTCTGGACAGCCTCGACATCACTCGTTTCGAACTCCCACCTGTAGTGCATTGGCTACAGTCTATCGACACGCCGCGACAGTTGCAGAGGTATGCGGGCGGTTTTTGGAAGGAAGCTCGGGAAGAGATGGCAGAGTTCCGTCCGGGGGCGCTGCCCAAAATGGATGAGGCCCTATCCAAAAACGCCATGTTTCAGGTCGTTTTTGGATAGGGCCTCGCGGTTTCTCGCGTGAAAAACCTAAGTTTAGTACCCCCAAGGGGAGTCGAACCCCTGTCCCTTGGCTGAGAACCAAGTATCCTAGGCCACTAGACGATGGGGGCGTCTCAAGGGTAATGCCCTTTGATGTACGGACTTTTAGTCCACTTGGTTCGAAGCGTCAAGAGGGTTGATGGTCTTGAACGCATCCAGATCACCTCGTCCCGGTCTCCGGGGCCTTCTCAGCCGGGCTGACCACTAGCCCCTCGGGCGAATCCCGGATGATCCACCGACTTTCGCCGTTATCCAACGGGACATCCAGCCGATTGGGGCTGTCCGGGCCGATCGCCAGCAGTTCCTGCACACTCCAGTTCCCGCGGTACACCCGCAGATACGCCGTCACTCCGCGATCAAACCGGCCCGTCTGCGGGCCAATCACCGCCGACTCCCCCGGCGGCACCAGCGTCCCCCAGCGATTGGTCGACAGCGCCGGCGCATTGATCGAGATCTGCATCGGGCTGGCCCATGACCGCTCCGGCGGCGGGCCGTCCTTCACCAGCCCCACCGACAGCGGATCGGTCGTCTCATTGACCACCCCCACCGTAAACCGCCCCGTCGTCGTACAGCCAACCAGCATCAGCATCGCCGCCAGCAGCATGCACAACCGCCCCAGCCCCCGCCGCACCGGCGCCGCAGCCGCCTTGGGGGCGGGTGATCCCTCCGGCGGGTACAGCAAGATATTGTCGATCAACCGCGTCGTCCCCACCCTGGCCGCCACCGCCAGCAGCACCGGCCGATCCACCACTTCCACCGGTTTGAACGTCTTCGGATCCACAGCCGCCACATAGTCCACGTTCATATGCTGCTCCAGCAGTCGCTTCTGCACCGTCGTCACCAGCCGATTGGTCTGTTTCACACCGGCTGCCAGCTCATCGCGCGCTTCCGCCAGCCCCTGGTTGATCGCCAGCGCACGCTGCCGCTCCTCCGGAGAGAGATACTGATTGCGGCTGCTCATCGCCAGTCCGTCCTCCTCGCGCACCGTCTCCACCGGCACGATCTTGATCGGGAAATCCAGCGCCTTCACCATCGCTTCAATCACCCGAAGCTGCTGGTAATCCTTCTGTCCAAAGACCGCGTACTGCGGCTGGACAATGTTGAACAGCTTCGCCACCACCTGCAGCACGCCGCGGAAATGCCCCGGGCGATGGCGGCCTTCCAGCACGCCCGTCAGGTGGGGCACGTCGATGACGATCTCCGGCGTCGACAGCGGCGTGGCATCGGCTGCAACAGCCGGCGACGCGCCCCGGCGCTGCGGCGATTCCTCCTCTCGCGGCGGATACATCTCCTCCGCTGACGGCGCAAACACCAGCGACACCCCCGCCTGGCGGCACATCTCCAGGTCATCTGCCAGCGGGCGGGGATATTTGTTGAAATCTTCGCGCGGGCCGAACTGCGTCGGATTCACGAAGATGCTGACCACGACATGCTCCGCCAGCTGGGCGGCTCGCTCGATCAGCGCCCGATGGCCGGCATGCAGCGCCCCCATCGTCGGTACAAATGCGACAGTGCCCAGCTTGGCGCGAACCGTCCGAAACTCGGCGATCGTGTGAATAACCTGCATCCTCACCAGTGTACGCGCCACAGCCGCCAACGGAAATCGCCCACCCGTCTCACCGCGCCCAGGCGCGCAACACGACAATGGCTTCGACTTTTTTCGCGCACCACTGGATTCACCTCCCACCAACCCCGCTGGCAGCGCCCAATCGTGGATGCACCGAGAACGCAATGGCTTTGCAATGGGTTTGCTCAACGCGATTCGTCGCATGTCTGCGCAACGGGTGCGAGCCGCTGACGTGGGGAAGAAAAGGATGTCCGGCAATCCATTCATCGTCACATGCTCCAAAGCTCAGTCCCCCTCTCACCCTCCAGCCACCCCTGTTTAAGACACCCTGCCAAACCAAATGTTAGCAAATTTTTCGGATTTGCCCGATCCAAGCCTTCCCCCTCCCGAACATCCCGGAAAAGCCCGTGTAAGTGTCCCCCGTCGATTTCACGCAGTTCACTCTCACGCTGGCGAGCGTAGAATCCGCCGACGACGGAAAGATTGCATCGGAGTATGGATGATGGCTGAGATCGGCAAATATCTGTTGCTGTTTGGCGTGGTGCTGGCGGTGGTGGGCGCGGTGCTGTGGGGTCTGGGGCGAGCCGGCTTTCGCGGCCTGCCCGGCGACATCCGCTACGAAAGTGACAATGTCCGCATCTATTTTCCGATCGTCACAAGCATCATCCTGTCGATCGCCCTGACAGCTCTGGTCTGGCTATGGCAATGGATCAGCCGCCGCTGAACAGCCAACGCAATCCATCGCCTCGCCCCGGTTCAGCCAACCGCGAAAAAACATCTTTTCCCCCACACCTGCTATACTCCTCACCATTCCACCATGCCCTTCGCCCGCGTTTACCCGCTCTACCTCCAGAAAGCCCAGCGGAAAAACCGCACCCAAGCCGAAGTCGACCAGATCATCCACTGGCTGACCGGCTACACCCCCGCCGCCCTGCAACGCCAGCTCGACACCCAGGCCACGTTCCAAACCTTCTTCGCCCAGGCCCCCCGCC
>CAZSJB010000360.1:0-3690 GCA_964606625.1 uncultured Tepidisphaeraceae bacterium
AACGGATGCCACCGCCAACCGGCGTCGTCAGCGGGCCCTTGATGCCCACGAGGTAATGCTTGAAGGCTTCGACCGTATCATCCGGGAGCCACGTATTGAACTTGTCAAATGCTTTCTGACCGGCATAGACCTCGAACCACTGGATCTGCCGCTTATCTCCGTACGCCTTCTTAACAGCGGCATCCAAAACCCGCTGGCTGGCCCGCCAAATGTCGGGGCCGGTTCCATCCCCTTCAATAAAAGGGATAATAGGGCGATCCGGGACATTTAGCTGTCCATTGCTGATTGTGATCGCTTCACCGGTGGTTGGGGGTGTAATATCTTTGAATACAGGCATAGTTATGGCTCCTGATGATCTGATACTTGGACGGTCGGACGGTATCGGTCCTGAGCGTAAGTGTCAACCAGTGCGGATGTTTGAAGCACAGGCCCCACGGGCAGAATAAGCTAATATGCAGCCTGATCCAGGTGTTTGCATTTCTCCACTTGTGCGATCTGCACGTGGGATTTAGCTTTTGCAGAGTGGCGCATGAGGCGCTGCTGAAAGTTCAGACTGCTTAGTACAGACTTGAGGATGATACCACCAGGATGCGAAGCAGTTGCGGGGGGAAAAGTGCTTGACGACGGGTATACGTCGCGGGGGCCTGCTGCGCAGTTGCGAATGACCGTGGCGCCGCGGCGCCTGTCACCACCCTGATGTACGTCACTGTGGCAGACGTCGATTGATTTTGCGTGGGCCCCGCAGACTGCCCACGCCGCACCCGCAGACCCCATTGGATGACGGATTTGAGGAGAGAAATGGCCGAATTCTCGGTCAGCGCAATTCCCGGCGATGCTTCGACGGAACGTGAGCGTGCGTTTGTCGGTGCGCAAGGAGATACTTCGGGCACAGGTGAGTCTCTCCTCAAGCGCGTCATGCGCATGCTCCGCGACACCAGCGGCATGTGGGCGATCACCGACCAGGCCGTGGTGAGCATCGGAAACTTCACGACCAATATTTTTCTCGGGCGCATCCTCCGTCAGGAAGTCTACGGCACCTACGGCGTGCTGCTCGAAACGATGTTTTGGCTGATCAGCTTGCAGGCGGCGCTGGTGGTCTATCCCATGAGCGTTCGCGGGGCCCTGATCGACGATCCGCAGCGCCTGCGACGATTTGCCACAGCCAACCTGGTCCTCACTCTCTGCATGGCCATTCCCCTGGCGATAGGATTGATGATTGCCAGCGGGGGAATTGACCAGTTTGGGATATCGCTGGGATTTGGCGCGGGCGTGGCGCTGTTGCTGTGGCATGTGCAGGAGTTGTCGCGCCGGTTGTTGTTTGCGCGCCTGCGTTTCAAGGAAGCCATCGTCGGCGACGCGATCCGGTATCTGGGTCAGGCGGTGGTGGTGTTTGCGCTTTACGCGTACTACGGCAGCGAACTGAAGCTGACGACCGTTTTCCTGGCGCTCGGATCGACAGCCGTCCTGGGCAGTTTCGTGCAGGCCTGGCAGATTGGGGTGGCCAAGGTGCCGTGGTCCGAGATTCGTCCCATGGCCCTCGAGTTCTGGCGGCTGGGACGATGGATGCTGGCTGCCAACATGACCTTCCTGGTCAGCACGCTGGGCATCCAGTGGACGCTGGCGTGGAAGCACGACTTCAACACCTTTGGCGCCTACGTGGCGCTGTCGAACATCGTCAAGCTCAGCCATCCGCTGATGTTCGGTATTGTTGCGATCATCACTCCGGCAGCCGCCCGGGCTTCTGTGGATGGGGGGCGGCTTGTCGCACGGCATATCACGGTCAAGTACGCCTTGCAGGGATTGATGATTCTGCTGCCGTTCTACCTGGTGCTGGTGGCGGTGCCGTCGGTGGCGGTCAACTTCGTCTACGGCGCCGGCAAGTTTCCGGGGCTTGAGAATGAGATGCGGGTCTACGTGATCTGGTACATCGTACTCTACATCTCCAGCGTGTTGGGCGCCTATCTCAGCGGATTGGAACGGGCTCGGCATCATTTCCATTCCCAACTGGTTCATGCGTTTGCCGCCGCAGCCATCGCCTTGCCATTGACCATTCAGTATGGCCTGATGGGCATGCTGATCGGCGGGGTGATCGCCAAGACGGTGCTCTGCCTGGCATTCCTGTGGTATTTGCGACGCGTCGGGTGACGGGTCTTCAAGGGGCGAAGCACAGCATGGTGACCCGCTGTGCATTCAACGGAGACAACGAGGGGAGGCGAACTGTTCGCCGCGGCGACAAGATTTGCCGTGCAGCGGCAACCAGCTCTGCCGGTCGGGTATGCAGCCCGTGCAACACCGGGCGGCCGTAGGCGTGACAAAGGTGTGCCCCCCTCAGTGGCGACGGATGCAGCAGGGCTCCGGCGCCGCTGATGATCTGTTCAAATCGTTCGCGGGTCCGCACCGCACCGCCGCAGGCGGAGGCTGCAAAGGGCAGCGCGTCCCATCCGCTTCCATAAATCCGCAGCCGCAGATTGTTGTTCAGCAGGATCTTCACGATCTCCTGCATGAATGCGGGGGCAATCAACTCATCAATGAACAATTCCATGTTCACCGTGCTCTCATCCAGCCCCAGATGGGTGATTCGGGATTTGAGATAACCCAGCAGGTTTTCACCGATGCAGAAGGGATTGCGGCGGATGTCGTCACGGATCACATCCCAGAGGACCTGATGGCTGGACAGCTCGAACGGTGTGGCGGGCTGGTCAACGGGCACGGTATCGTTGATCAGTACCAGCGGGGCATCCGTCGAAGCCGGGGAGGCGGTGATGGCTTCGGGCCAGGTCGCCAGGCGAATACGATCGACACTCCATCCCGCAGCCAGTGCCGCTTCATGCAACGATTCCTCCGCCAGCAGCAGGCGGTCGGCTGGAGCATCCGGAGACGGCGGGGCGATACGAGGCGTGGTCACCCAGGTCAGCCAGGGCAAATCGGCTGGCAAGGCATTGGGCATCTGCGAGCGATATGCATTGGCGGTGAGGATTGCATCGCATTCCAGGGCGGCATTCGCCAGGGCCAGGGGCGATGCCTGGCGAGGGTCATCCGGATCCATCGTGACAAACGTCACCGCATTGTCGGCAGACTGTCGCATCGCCTGCTGCATCAGCCAGCCGGCATCGTCCCACAGGCGGAAGCGCATCGGTGCAACCAGCAGAATGCGTCGTGAATCCGTGGATGACCGCTGACGCGGCTGGGAGCGCAGCCACGCGAGTCGGGCTGCACGGCGAGTGGTTTCCTCAGAGAAAATCTTCTGTGCGCACTGGATCAACGTCTCGGCGCGGTTGTCCGGCAGGATCGGCAGGCGGATGAAGCTTGACGGCAGTGGCAACCCCTCGTGCTTCGCCAGAAGCGCTTTCATCTGATCCGCCCAGTCTTCCCCGACGGCCAGCCACAACCGCCCGGCGTGGATGTCCCCGGTGAAATCGTCTCCCGCCAGCACGAAGGCGGCAGCCTGTGCGTCAGGAAGGATCGCCAGCACTGCCTGGCTGGCGTCTAATCGTTCCAGTGCCTCCCGCAACTGTGCTGCATGGGAAGGGGACAGGAAGCAGACCGTTCCCCCGCGCGACTGCATCGTTGCCAGCATTGCCGCGGCTGCGCGTCGCGGCAGGGAGCAGCCGGTCACCCACAACCCGGCTGCATTCTGTGCCGTCAAGGCGCCGTCTCGGCCTGCCATCCACGACAGCCCTTTCAGGACCT
>CAZSJB010000361.1:0-3687 GCA_964606625.1 uncultured Tepidisphaeraceae bacterium
CATCGAACCGCCGTTGCCCGGCGTTCCGGTGTAGAGGAAGGCCCGTTCCTTTCCGTTGGCGTTGTAGGCGCCGCCGACGATCTGCCCGGCGTTGTTGATGCCGGAAGCCCGAGCCTCAGCGCCGCCAAGTGTTCCCAGATCGTAAAACTGGCCCCCGCTGTACAGAAACGCTCTGGGCTCATTCTGACTGTTCCAGAATACGCCGACGACCTAGCCCAGGTCGTTGACGTCGGTGGCATAGCTGTCGTCACGGCCGAACGGGTTCAGGTTGATCATCTGCCCATCCACGCCGGGCGTGCCGGTGTAGAGGAAGGCGTAGGATGGAATCCCCCCATAGGGGGATTTGTTGCTGCCGACGATGTGCCCCGCGTTGCTGATGGCATAGGCGTGAGTGATCCAATCAGTTCCGTTGGGGCTGGCCAGTTCGTGGAGCTGCCCGTCAACGCCTGGCGTGCCGATGGACACATAGCTCTTCGTGTCGGCGAAGACAACCACCTGGCCTGCGTTGTTGATTGCCTCTGCAAAGCGGCTGCCATACTCGAGCCCCAGGGGATAGATGTCCCCCGGCGCCCCCAGCGCCGATGACACGGCGATTCCCCCAGCCACCGCCACCACAAACGCCCCCCGACCTGGATGCTGCATCCAGCGCATACCGCATTACTCCTTTCTCGCTACAAACCACTGTCTGCTTGTCCGAGTCCCACACCGGCGGAAACGGGGACGCAGAGTGCCATCCCCGTTTCTGCCGGTTCAGGTTCCACGCCTCAGCCGATCAATCTCCGTCGGCGGTGCAGAAGACCCACCGCGCCGCCGAGCAGCAGCGACAGGCTTGCCGGTTCGGGGATGAGGAAGTTGGCATCCAGCAGGAACGCGCGGTACTCGCTGCCACTGCCGTCGTTATACCAGCCCTGGCCGATGATCAGGCCGGAATCGTTGATGTCGTACGCCACCTCCAGCGTCCACTTGGCGCCCTCCACCGGATTGACCTCATCCAGCCACGCATCGAGGTTGATCATCTGGCCATCAACGCCGGGCGTACCCACGTACAGGAACGCCCGATGGGCCCAGTCCTCATCCCGTGACAGCTCGCTGTAACCCACAATATGGCCGTGCGAGTTGATGGCATACGCGGCGCTCCAGCTATCCCGATCGCCAAGGTTGCCCAGGTCGTACATCTGGCCGTTCATGTAGAGGAAAGCGCTGTAGCCGTCCTCGGTTTCGGATTCCCCGACGATCAGCCCGGCATCATTGATGTCGTAGGCCTCGCTGCCATATCCACCGGGGAGCGCACCGAGGCTCTGCATCACCCCGTCGCTGCCTGGCGTACCCGTGTAGAGGAACGCCCGGTAGTCGGTACCGCTGACCCTGTAAGCCCCGACGATCTGCCCGGAGTTGTTGATGGCGTTGGCCCAGCTCTCAATGCCGCCGAGCGTCCCCAGGTTGTGCATCTGGCCGTCCGAGTAGAGGAAGGCGCGGACTTGACCCCCGCTGATGCTCGCCGCACCCACGACCTGTCCCAGGTCATTGACGCCGTTGGCATAGCTGTAGTTGCCGCCGAACGAGCCGAGGCTCGTCATCTGCCCGTTGACACCGGGCGTGCCCGTGTAGAGGACCGCGTAAGTATTGCCGTTCGGTAGGTCCGTATCCCCGACGATATGTCCGGCGTTGCTGATGCCGTAGGCTGCGCTGTATCCATTGGGTCCATCGAGGCTGCCCAGCCGGATCAACTGCCCGTCCACGCCCGGCGTGCCGGTGTAGAGGAACGCCCACCAGTTCCACCCGTCGCTGACATAACCCACCACCTGTCCGGCGTTGTTGATCGCGTTGGCGTAGCTCTCCGGGTACTCGGTCGCC
Source organism: uncultured Tepidisphaeraceae bacterium (assembly GCA_964606625.1). Taxonomy (GTDB): domain Bacteria; phylum Planctomycetota; class Phycisphaerae; order Tepidisphaerales; family Tepidisphaeraceae; genus CALEKX01. The sequence goes on from CAZSJB010000361.1 coordinate 1,855, forward strand.
AAGGGGTAGATGTCTCCTGGAGCAGCCATCACCGGCAACAAGGCGACCCCATTAAGCCCAAATGCCATAAATGCAGCAGCACGATGTACTTGCATTCCTTTCATGCATCTCTCCCTGGAGTAAGCAACTAACCTGAATGTCAGAATGGTGCGAAATGAAATACCGTGACAGTAAGACTCGCTCAAGAGGGAAACGCACCCCTTTTTTCATTTTTTGTGACCCTGACATTCTGTCGGAATGATGGCCCTCCGCTTCGGGGAGGAAATCGAAATACATGGACCTGTTCCGTAAGAAAGTGGCAAGGCACTGGTGTGGTTGAAGATGTTGGCTGAGAGAACCAAGGGAACTGCCGTCGATGAGGAAACGCAGCCGCGTTGTGCGCAGGGATCGACCGTTCCTCACAACCCGAACAGCCGTGACGCACCTGGTGCGGATGCAGCGTACGGAAGAAGCACCGGCAGCAGAGAAGAGGCTGCCGACCCAAGGCAAGATGTCCCTGTCAGCAATACAAACGGTGATGTGCAATAATTATGTGGCGGGCATCGCAGCCACCGCAGAAGCGCAACCCGTCTTGGCTGTGTATGAGCAGGCAGGCCCGTCAACGGATCAAACAGTCATTGAAGAGTTTCCTGGCACGTCGTTCGCTCCAGAAGCGGAGAAGGCTTTGAAGTCGATGCAGTAAGGGAAACCCCTTGTGATTGCGACCCGGTCACAACTACTAAATGAGACTGGTTTTCACTGGATTTTCGAACTTTCAAGCCGAAGACTATTAGCAGGCAGAGTACCTGGTAGCTGCCTTGGTTCCTTCAGGAAAGCAATCGAAAGGAGACTCCTCATGATCACGATTCACGAAGGCCAGTGCGGGCTGTGCGTGCACTTCGGCGAACACCACAAACAGGAGCCGCAGTTGGTGCAGATCCGCACCAGCCGTCAGGCTCCCGAGACGCTGGTGGATGAGTGCAACCATCCGCGTCATGCGCCCCTGAACCTGAAAGTCACCCCGGTCAGCGGCTGTGACGGTTTCGAACCCGCCAAGCCGAACTGATCCACCCTCGAGATCAGATTTTTCCCCTTGCGGGTTGCGGAGACTCACACTTCGCAATCCGCAATTGTTTTATCCCCTGGCAACGGTTCCTGGATCGCGTCCTGCGGCGACATCACAAAGAACACGCTGCCCTGCTCCCCGCCGCTTCCTCTGCCCCACCTGCGCGGAAACTGCGACCTTTGTAACGGGTGTGCCAATCGCCGCGCCCCTGAACCCCGCATCACCGTTACAAACCGCCGGCCTTATCACGCGATTTTCTCAAGAACCCCAAAGGTATGTCATTCAGCCGCCGGTGCGTGTCGAAATCAATAAAGGAAAACGCCCTCACCGGGAGGGATAGCCGTAAACCCGGCCGTATGCCGGGAGGACTCAACCTAAAAGGAGGCCGCATGGCCAGGTTGCACCAGTGGATCGCGTTCGCGGCGGTCGGACTCGCCGCGACAGGATGTGTCTCCACGAAGGAGCATCAACAGGTCAAGCTCGAGCGCGACAGGGCGCTTCAGGAACTCGAGCAGACGCAAGCCGAGGTCGCGGAGGCGCGAAAGGATATCGTCGCCTATCAGCAGCAACTGGCGTTCATCGAGGAACTCGATGGCCAGCTCACTGCGGTCTCCGCGGAAAATGTCGCCCTGCAACGGCAGCTTGACGAGCTCAACGCCCGGTACATGGAGGCGATGGACTTGGTCCATACCACGGGCGCCAAGCTCCCCCAGGAGCTGGCTGATCAACTCACCGCCTTTGCCGAAGCCCACAAGGATGTGCTGACGTTTGACCCGGATCGGCGGATG
>CAZSJB010000362.1:0-3683 GCA_964606625.1 uncultured Tepidisphaeraceae bacterium
CCGGCTGCACGGATCGCGCCGCCGGTGTCCTGGTCGAGCATGAATCCGCGAAACAGGCTGGTCATGCCGCTGGTGTTGACCGGCACGGGCACCTGTAGGAATGCGGGCATTGCCCGGGGATAAACGCTTTTGTCTGTTGCGATGGTCGCATAAGGCGTCACCGGCACATTCAGGCTGCCGTACGGACCGCCGCTGCGCTCGGTGAAGAAAACAAACCGCGGGTTCATCGGGATGTACCGGTCCAGCGCCTGGGGGTTCTGGCGGAAGTAATTCCGCACCGCCGTCAGGTTCAACTGTTCCCGTGGAATCGCGCCATCCTCCACGAGTTGCATCGCGATGCTCACCGGGGCATACCCGTTGTTGCCTGCATACCCGATCTCCCAGATCTGCCCGTTGGGCAGCCGCAACCGCGCCGAGCCCTGCACGTGGATGATGTACGCATCAAATCGATCCTTCAGCCACACGATCTCCTGCCCGGCGAGCATCCCGCTCTGCTCGATCTCCTGGCGCGTGGGATACGGCTGGATCGATCCATCGGGCATGCGCCGGCCGTGCACTTCGCCGGTCACCGGATCGCTGACCAGATCGTCGGGGCGGCGATACAGCGGATACTGATAGGGCCCCTGGCGCTCGAGGCTGGCTTCGAAGATCGGCGTGTAATATCCGGTGAACAGTACCTGCTCGGTATATCCCGGCCCGTCCGGCCGCGGCGCGCCGATCGACTTGTACACCTCAAACTTCTCGGCGATTTCGCGATTGATCTGATCCGGTGTGGAGCGGTATGTCGCCTGCAACTCGCGGTCGATGATGCCCTGCAAAGTCTTCAGCGTCGCCACCGCCCGGGCATGGTCGATATCCAGGTAGGGGTAGAACTGCCGGCTTGACGGGCGAGAGAGGTAGTCCAGCGATTGCGTGATCGCCTGGCTGACCGCCGGCAGGTTGGCATTGGAAAATGCCGGCGAAAAGTCCGGGTATTCGCTGGGGGAGATTTTCCGCAGCGCCATCTGCCCCGGGGGGAGCTCCTGAGCATAGTTGATCTCAGCCGGCGATTTCTTCTTTGCGCAGGCGGGGATCCCCACAATCAAGCCAAGCAGCAGGGCGATCTTCAATCCGTTTCTCAGCATGTGAAACCTCTCATCCATGAAAGACTTAGCCGGACATGATAGACGGCCCGGCAGGGAACGCAAAGCCAAACCGTGGCACGTGCGTTCCGCAGGTGCTCCGCATCCGATCCGCACGTGCCGGATGCCGGTGCCACGTCGAATCTTGCAGGGCGCAGCCGGCAGGTCCGACTCGGCGGGCCGAACGTGGTGAGATATACTGAGCCCAACACAGGCGAGCTCGATGTTCACCGCATCGAGCGTATGAGTGTCCTGTCCAATGGGTTAACGATGCCAGCCGCGCGCTACATGGGAGTATCCGATATCATGACGACCCCCTCTCATCGTTCGGATCAGCTTCGGGGATATCAGCGATTCTTCGTGCCGGTGCTCGAGGCGCTTCGGCGGCTCGGCCCGATCTGCACAGGTCAAGGAACTGGTTGTGGAACTGCTGGCGATCCCCCAGCACGAACGGGATGAGGTGCTTAAAAATGGGGTTTCACATGTCGACAACCAGATCGACTGGGCACGCTTTTTTCTCGCAAAGGCAGGGTACTTGGCTTCCTCAAAGCGGGGTGTCTGGGCGCTGACGGAAAAGGGGAGGAACGCACAACTCACTGGGGAAGACATACGCCAGATCGTGCGCTCTGTGAATGCTGCATCCAGTGCCGGCGTGAGCCAGTCCAACGATGAAGAAACCGGCGAAGAGACGGCTGCCCCGTTTCAGGATCATCGAGCGGCGCTGCTCAACACGATCAAGTCGCTTGCTCCGAAGGGGTTTGAAGAACTGTGCCGTTACCTTTTGCTGGAGTCAGGGTTTGAGGAGGTCACTGTCACCGGGCGGGCTGGGGATGGTGGCATCGACGGACATGGGGTGCTGCGGGTAAGCAAGCTTGTGTCGATGAAGGTCATGTTTCAGTGCAAGCGCTATTTGGATGCGGTGGGGCCGGGCGTTATCCGTGATTTCCGGGGTGCCCTTGCCGGCCGTGCCGAGAAGGGCATTGTGCTGACCACCGGCTACTTCACCCGGTCGGCTGAGGAGGAGGCAAGGCGGGAAGGTGCTGCGCCGATCGAACTGGTGGATGGTGAGCGACTCGTTGAGTTGTTCGAGGAACTGGAGATCGGGCTGACGAATCCGCGCACCGTATATGACATTGATGAGGAGTTCTTCAATCGCTTCCGCTGATTCGTCCAGTCCGCCATCGGGCCGTAGGGCACGCTATTGCGTGCCGCGGTTCTGTGGCTGATCGCCGCGTGGGGCGGGCCTATGGACAGGTCCGCAGGCCGACGATACACCATCGGCATGGAAATCTGCCTGCTGGGTACCGGGGCGTCGGAGGGGTGGCCGGCGCCGTTTTGTTTGTGTGAGGCCTGCAACGAGGCTCGGCGGCGCGGGGGACCCAACCTTCGCATGCGGGCGGGGGTACTGGTGGATGAGGATCTCAAGATCGACTTTGGCCCGGATACGATCGTCGGTCTCCAGCGCGCCAACCGCCATCTGGGGAGGCTGCGGACCCTCCTGTTCACGCATCAGCATGGGGATCATATCGCGCCGGCGGAGCTGAACTACATTCGTCGGCCGTTCACCAATACCCCGCCGGGGCGGCTGGACGTCTACGGCAACGAGCAGGTGATTGCGATGCTGTCGGCGCACCAGTGGGATCCGCAGGTCGTCTCGCTGCACACCTTCCAGGCCGGCGATCGCTTCACCACGGTGGCGGGGGATGAAGTGCTGGCGCTGCCGGCTGACCATGTGGAGGGGGCGTGCGTGCTGCGGATTCGCCGGCCCAGCGGGAAGGTGCTGTTTTACGGGCACGATTCGGGGCTGTATCCCGAACAGACGCTGGAGGGCCTCAGCGATGGCGTGGCGCTGGATGTCGCCCTGTTCGACTGCACCAGTGGCGGCGAGAAGACCTCCAACCGTGGCCATATGGACCTCGACGGCGTGGTGCAGATGGCGGATGAATTGCGCAGCCGCGGCGCCATCACCCCCCGGACCCGCTGCATCGCCACGCACTTTTCCCATAACGGCCGGCTGCTGCATGAAGAGCTGGTCGCGGCCTTTTTGCCGCACGGGATCGAGGTGGCGTTTGATGGGATGGTGGTGAAGGTGTGAAGGGGCAGGCATTGCGGAGCAGACTAGCTGCTTGTCACTGCCGTTTCACATCCCATTCGAGAGGCAAATAGCCTGCCCTACAAGTGCACGTGCGCCGATGAGGGGAAACCCTGTCCCCGACCATGTGCCCATCTCCCTCCAAAATGAGGTAAACTCCTCCCATGCTCGAGCAACGGACTGCTGGTAACGGCGTGGTTTTGTTTCGGTCGCCGGTGCTGGAACGCATCGGTGTGCCGCACGGGTTCAGCACGCGGATTGGGGGGGTCAGCCAAGCGCCGTTTGATTCGCTGAACCTGGGAAACCCCAACGGCTGTGACATTCAGGACGATCTGGACCACCTGGATCGCAATTATGCGCTACTGCTGGAAGCCGCCGGGCTGGCGGGACGGCGGCTGGTGCGGGTGCACCAGGTGCATGCCGACCGAGTGGTCTGGGCGGACGAGTTGACCGACATCCGCCACGAGAAA
>CAZSJB010000363.1:0-3676 GCA_964606625.1 uncultured Tepidisphaeraceae bacterium
CAGAATCTCGACCTGCAACTCGATTACGCGCTGAAGGCCCGATATGGCGTGCCGACGAAGCGTGAGGATTTTGTCATCGATTTCATCGAGGTGTTACAGAAGACCAAGCAGATCGAGCAGGTTCCCGAGCCGTTCACAGCCAGGCCTGAGTTGAGTGGTACCGTTACCCCGGGCAGCACGATTACCTGTGATCCCAAGTTGGAAGGCGTGACGGACGTGCGCTATTTCTGGTTCGCGGATGGATATCCTCTGACTTGGGGTACGAGCAATACCTACACAATTACCGAAGCAGAAGCCGGTAAGGAAATTCGCGTCATGGTCAAGGCAGTCGGCGCTCGCAATCAGCCCGAAGCCTGGAGCTTGCCGTTGCGATAAGCCTTTGGGCTGACAATCACGCGGATTGTTCATCCTTATCTGCGGTTTTCCCGGATCGGTCAGCCAGGGGTGTTGTATTGATGAACAGCTCAATTCAGTTCATGTATGGAGATTGAAATGCACAAAATAGTCGCAGTCGCACTGGGACTGTCGATGACAGTGGCTGGCCCTGCCCTTGGTCAGGATCAATCCCGGCTCTTTTCAGATTTGGATGCGGATCAGAACGGTCTATACGACGATACTGAACGCAAAGCCTTTCTGGACGTGCTTCAGCAGCATCTGCCAAGTCTGAAGGATGAGAAGTTTGATGTCGATGGTGATGGCAAGGTTACGGTCCTGGAGCAGGCCAAAGGCCGATTCCCCTTGTCGATGACCATCGGGGATGAGTTTCTTGCCAGCGGCTTGCAGATTCCATGGACCATCGACACATTTCCGGAGTGGATCTCCGTTGCCTATCTCCAGGAGGATGTCAGTCCCGGCAATGTAACGGAAATCGCGCCGCGCGGGTTGTTCGATCGCGTCGCGACACCAACCAACGACAGAAAGTTGCCCAAAAAGTCGTCAGCCCGTGGCGGAATCGAGTTTGCTGCCAACTCCGGTCAGCAACTCACCATGCCCGGCCATCGTAATGCCCGGTGGGATTACCGTTGGGGCATCCTGACCTTCCGCATCGATCCTCATACCGGCACCGATGCGGACACGCTGCTGGTCGATATCAACAGCGGCAATGGATCAGGACGTTCGTCACCCAAGATCTGGTATCACATGGACCTTGGTCTGCATGTGGAATATGTGGGCACCAACAAGGGTGGCCTCGACCGGCGGCTGATGGTGGCAGACAACGTCGTTGCCGATGGCAAAACCTGGAACGTGCTGGTGTTTGGCATGCGGTATGGTCAGATGTTTGCTTCGCTGAACGGCGTTCCGCTTAAGACGCGTACGCCCCAGCCCCCGCGGTTTGCCAGCCAGCTTCCGCCCGGCGGTGACAGCGTCAAATCTTACATCGGCGATCCCGGACAGGGTCACATGGCCTGGGCGCTCGATGCGCTGATCTTCGGTCTGACTGAACCCTCGGAAGCGATGGTGCAGAAGATGACTGGCTGGGCGGCGCATCGCTTGGGTATTCAGGACAATCTTCCTGAGGATCATCCCTATCGCCATGTCCGACCTGTCATTGATGCCGAGGACTTCCCCACACGCTATATGCATGACGAGGAAAAGTGGAACGCGTGGGGCAAGCAGGCTACCGATAAGTCGATTACCCGCGTCAATGCCGGCGGTAAGCGCTACGAGCCGGAAGGTTTTGAACGCGTCTTTTACGATGATTTCCGTGCTTTCCGCGTTGCTCCCAGCGACAGCGGCGAGGGAGATCTCTGGCACGGACCCGGCTGGAACAGTGGCGTGGGTGGAAACGCGCCGATGATTTCCCCCGGTCGTAAGCCCGATGCTTACGAATACGATGCCGAAAACCAGCAGCAGAAGATATCCCTGGTGCATGATGGAAAGCGCTGGCGAGCCGGCGCCATATACACCGTCAATGATCTGGGGCACGGTTATGCATGGCGAGGGCCCAAGATCTTCCGGATCCGCTGCATGTTCCCGAAGTATTCGCAGAAGGAAGTGCCCGGCGGGCTTTTCCCGGGGTTCTGGTCGTACGACAATGATTTCCTCTTCTGGCGCACAGCCAACCGCATCGAGGTCGATTACTTCGAGTTTGATGGCTACGCCGCCGACTGGCTGAACAGCCTGTCTTCTCATGTGCATTACTCGCATCTGCGCGACAACATCCATCATCCCCGGCCTGAAGGCTACAAGCGGTACAAGGTTTACGGGGGGCATCTCACCAAAGAGAAGAGCAACATTCCCGGTGGGATCTTCATCTGGGATGGTCAGTTCCATACCTGGGAATGGGTCATTGAAGAGGACATGACCTACATCAACGTCACCATTCCGGATGAGGAAGGCAACGAGCGCTGGGTCGAGATCGCCCGGACGCCCACCTCGCCTACTTACCTGCAGAACCTGGATCTGCATGTCACCATGGCGCTCAAGTCCCGCCACGGTGAGCCGACTCACAAGGAAGATCTCACGGTCGATTTCGTGGAGGTGCTCCAGAAGACCGAGCAGTTGCAGCAGGTGCCCGAGCCGTTTACCGCGCTGCCGACACTTTCGGGAGAGGTGGCCGTGGGCAGCACGATCACCTGTGAGCCGAACGTCGAGGGTGTCACCGACATCCGTTACTTCTGGTTTGCCGATGGGTATCCTCTGACATGGGGGCCCAGTAACACCTATACGATCACCGAAGCCGAGGTGGGCAAGGAGATCCGTGTGATGGTCAAGGCAGTCGGTGCCCGCAACCAGCCGGAAGCCTGGAGCAAACCGCTGCGGTAGACGCATCCGGGCTTACAGGCTGATGCTTGGTCATCCTGTGGATGGCCCTGGTTGGTGCATCATGTAGTGGAAGCATTCGTCGGCGGGGGAGTCTCCTGAAGCGGAGGAGCTGGTGTTAAACCAGTGACTTGCAGGATCTCCCGCCGATCGAGTGTTTCTCGCTCCAGTAATGCATTGGCCAGGGCGTCCAGTTGTGGGCGATGCTCTCTGAGCAGGCGCAGGGCTGTTTCGTGGCTCTCGTGGATGATGCGAAGCACCTCGGCGTCGATCTGCCGGGCTGTCTCCTCGCTGAACGGTTTGGCGGCCCCCAGGGGGAAATCCCTGTTTCCCCCCAGGAACCGATTTTCCGGAGGTGCAAGCTGCACCATGCCCAAGCGGTCGCTCATGCCCCAGCGGGTTACCATGTTCCGTGCCAGGCGCGTTGCCTGTTCGATGTCATTTTCAGCACCCGTGGTACGCGATCCGTAAACAAGTTCCTCGGCTGCCCGGCCGCCGAGAATGCCGATGATCCGACCGCGGAGATAGTCCTCGGTATAGTTGTACCGGTCACTCTCGGGGCGCTGATAGGTAACGCCCAGTGCCTGTCCACGGGCGACGATGGTCACGCGATCCACCGGATCCGTCCCTGGAACCACCAGGCCCAGGATTGTGTGGCCGGCTTCATGGTAAGCGATGCGCTGGCGCTCATGAGGACTCATGACCACTTGGCGTGCCGGTCCCAGGATGATCTTCTCCAGGGCATCCAGAAAGTCTCGCTGGCGCACGGTATCCTGTTCACGACGGGCAGCCAGCAGCGCTGACTCATTCACCAGGTTGCGCAATTCGGCACCCGACAATCCCGGCGTAGCCGCGGCGATATCGCCCAGGTCCACGTCTGGGGCAAGCGGAACCTTGCGCGTATGGACTTTGA
>CAZSJB010000364.1:0-3673 GCA_964606625.1 uncultured Tepidisphaeraceae bacterium
ATCCGCTTTGATACCCCCCGATCAGCGGTTGTGACCGTCGAGTAACATCCCCTCCATCAGCAGCCGCGCTCGGTACCCATCGCAGCGGTCTTCCGCAATTCCAGATTTCGGAATTGCCCTCGATTAGTCGGTTTATATAATCTTGCGCAGATGCAGATTCCCTCCATTGATGCAAGGCGAGGCTCATGCCCTATACCGTCCAGTTTCATCGTGTGCTGCGAGCTTCTCCCGAAAAGGTGTACAAGGCATTTCTCGACCCTCAGGCGCTGGTGAAGTGGCTGCCCCCGCACGGATTCACCGCCCAGGTTCACCAAGCCGACGCCCGGGTGGGTGGGACGTACCGGATGTCGTTCACCAACTTCACCACCGGCCAGGCCCACTCCTTCGGTGGCACCTACCTTGAACTCGTCCCCGGCGAACGCATCGCCTGGAGCGATCAGTTTGATGCCCCCAATCTCTCCGGGCAGATGAAGACAACCGTCACACTCAAGAAGGTCTCCTGCGGTACGGATCTCAGCGTCGTTCAGGAAGGGCTCCCCGACGCCATTCCCCCGGAGATGTGCACCCTCGGCTGGCAGGAATCCCTGACCCTCTTGGCGCAGCTTGTCGAAGCTGACATTCCCGGGTGATCGCCAACAATCCCCGCAGCCAGCGATAACACAGCACAGCAGGCCACCTGCCTGCCGCCGGGACTGGATGCGCGATCACTTCCTCGTTACAGCCATCAGACGTTCTGCGATGACTGAACTGTCTTCCTCGCCCGGCTTTCGGCGCTGAAACAGCCTGGCGATGTCCGGCCGTGTCAGCACGCGAAGCTGCCACACAGATACCCCCGCCATCCCGACTATCATCACCACCATCAGCCAGAGCTGCTGGATCAACGCCACAATGAACCCGATCGCCAGCAGGACAAGTATGATTGCCAGGATATTGAGCGCACAGGTGCGCCATCCCCGGCTGCGCCGCAACAGGCCCCCTCCGATGAACAGCCCCAGCACCATCAGGTTGATGCTCACGCGCCCCTCGAACAGCCCCCACACCACCTCCGCAGTTGCCAGTGCACCAAACGCAATCAACAGCCACGCCACAACCTTCAGCTCACCGAGGATCGACTCCGGCGGTGGTGGGGCGTAGTCAAGCACCGGTACTGGCGTATGCGCATCCGGCATCTCGGTCGTTCCCCCTTTCCCAGGGCGCCGTCAGACAGACAACCTGCCGCCAGTGATCCACGCGCGCTACTTGCGGGTGTAGTTGATCTCCATATGCCTGTACATCTGCCCATCTGGGCCGGGCATCGACAGTTCGTACTTGTGCGTGCTGTCGTCAATGAACGTGATGACCTCCTGCATCGTCGTCATCTGCCCCGATAACGGATCGGGATACTCTCCCCTCAGCGTGATCACATCCCCCTCAGCCGTGCCCTCCGTCACCAGCGGGCGCGTGGACATGTCGTCCAGCCAGATGCTCACGTACTTCTTCGTGACATTGTCATATCCCATCTGGCCGATCGCCTTGTACGTCACTTCCCCAAAGGCCGAGGCTGCCGTGCCTTCGAAGTGCATGCGGACATACCGCCCGCCGAGGATCGGCTCGATGCTCAGCGTAGCCGTGCCGCTGCCGCACTGCGTGCCGTCCGGCTGCCACATGGTCATCGTCGCTTCCCAGTTGCCCGCCTGCCGGGCCAGCCGCTCATGCTCGGGGCCGGGGGTGGCTGCTTTCTCCACCGCTGCCATCATCTCAGCCATCTCCGGCGGAGCGGCCGGAGCATCGGCTTCCTGGCCCAGCAGCACCTGCGCGCCCAGCAGTCCCGCAGCGATTGTCCCCATCCAAATCTGACGTCGCTTCATGCAAACCTCCTTTACCAATGCAGGGGCTAAGCCTATCAGCGTCCGCATTATTCTGCAATTGCTGGACGAGTCCCGCATTCCCCGCCACACAGTGTGCAGGACCAGAAGCAGCGCCCTCACCCGCACGGTTCTCCCAACCCTCCCGATCATCCGTCACGTCACCCGTGCGCACCGGCGCGCAATGCACAAGTGGGTTCGCTGCAACGCGTTTATCCTCCCGCCACCCGCTCCCATCCTCGCTAATGTTCCAAAATCGCCGACGTACATCGCGCAACTGGGTTTGCAAATTGTGAAAATCCCACACACCCGCGCAACACATCCTCGCTGACAAGCGTGTACTGGCCCGTTGTTGGAGGCACCAGACGCCTCCAAATCGCCAGCGGGTCCCAGCGCATCGGTGCGCAACACGCAGGTGGGTTCACTTTTTCGTGCGCACCCTGCGATGACCGCTCCCAAACCAGCCTGGCGATTCAAAATCACGGCTTGCTCCGCAATGAAGTGGCTTCGTATTGCGCAACGATCGTACAAACGCGCAATTCCTTCTCCATCCCCCAGATCATTCCCTAGGGAATACGACACCCCAGCCGCCCAAACATTAGGAAAAAAAGAAAGGCCCCCAGGATTGGCAATCCCCTGTCTGGCTAACCTCTACCAGCCCAGGCGCTTCCACCCCAACAGCAGCACCAGTACCAGCCCGCCCCAGTTCAGCCACAGTCCGATCGTTGCCACCACCGTCACGCGCATCAGCCCCGATTCCTGCCGATTCCGCTTCCGCGCTGACATCGCCATCGCCATCCCGCCCATCAGCACCAGCACCAGCAGCGCATACCCGATTCCCCCAGCCACGATCCCCGCCCGCCATCCCGCAGACGATCCCAGCGCCACCTCCAGCAGCACAGCCATCCCCAGGCTGAACGGCGCACCGATCACCGCCAGCACCACCGATCCCACCGCCCGCGCACCCGCCGGATGCGCCCAGGGGCGGGGGCGGTCGGCATCCACGCTCGGCCTGGCATAGTCAATCGGATCAGCCATCACCCACCCCAGCGGCTGTTGTCTTCTGGTTTTGGTCTATCGGCTGTCGACGGCGGGGCACTGCCCTCAAACCCCAGCCGTCTCAAAGACCCCCAGCACCACGATCATCAATATCCACCAGAACCCCACGACCGCCAGCGCCATCCACGCAGGCACTTCTGCGCCGTCGGTGGCTTGCATCGTGTTCATCCGCGACAACGCAACCACCGGCAGGAGGGTCGCCAGCGCCAGAATCCCCAGGGAGACAAGCGACGGCAGGGTGGTGTTCTCAGCCGAGCTGAACACGCTCAGCCCGCCATACCAGCATCCCGGAAACGCCAGCAACGCCACCAGCAGGCTCACCAGCGCCAGCACTTGTCCCGAGGAGGGTTTGGATGATTCGGGTTGTTGTTCCTGTTGTGCCATCTAGGTTCCTCCGTACACAAACATCGCTCACCACAAAGCGCGGCGGGCCATGCGTCACCCTGTGACAACGGGCGGCTGGTTTTCTGCAATGCCAAATGCCGCAAGCAGCAGGGCGATGGCGGCTGCGCCACCAGCAATCCAATCCGGATCGCCACCCAGCGACGACCCACTTCCCGCCACATCGCCACACCGTACACGATCGCAACAAATCCGACAATCAACCCTGCGGCTGCCCCGTAGGGCATGCTACCCGCGTGCCGCATTTGCCAACCCCTTCCCGTAGGGCACGCTATCTGCGTGCCGACGGGGGCGATGGGACGTGCGGGCCTTTGGCCGGCTGCGGCAGGCAATAGCCTGCCCTACAAACGGTGGACCCTCGTAGGGCA
>CAZSJB010000365.1:0-1011 GCA_964606625.1 uncultured Tepidisphaeraceae bacterium
TGATGGCCAGCGTTTCGTTGCCGTCGTTTTCCTTCGTGCCGGTGCCGTGGGCATTGATGTAATGCACGTCCTGCGGCGTAAGGCCGGCATCGCGCAGGGCCTCGGTCATGGCGACGATCGCACCTTCGCCGTCGGGGTGCTGGTCCGTGATGCGGAACGCGTCAGCCGTGCTGCCATAGCCCACCACCTCCGCCAGGATTTTCGCGCCCCGCGCCTTGGCGTGATCCAGCGTCTCCAAAACGACCATGCCCGCACCTTCACCCAGCACGAATCCGCCGCGATTGGCATCGAACGGGCGCGAGGCGCGCTGGGGATTCTCGTTGTAGGTCGAAAGGGCGGTCAGGCGGTTGAATCCTGTCACGCCGAAGGGATGGATCATCGAGTGGGCGCCGCCGCCGATCATCACATCGGCGTCGCCGCGGCGGAGAATCTCCATCGCTTCGCCGATTGCCTGGGTTGAGGCTGCACACGCCGTCAAACAGTTGAAAGCCGGTCCGCGGGCGCCCGTCAGCAGCGCCAGGTGCGACAGGGGCATGTTGGGTTCCTGCTCCAACTCGCGTGTGGCGTTCATCAGCTCGCTGGCCACCTGGGCCCACTTGATGGTATCCAGTTCGGTGGCGTCATCGGACCAGCCGGCGAGGGCGGCAGTGGTATAGGCCGCGAAATCCAACGAACCTTCGCCAGATCCCAGATAAATGCCGACGCGATCCAGATCGATCCCGTTGGTTGTGTTGCGTTGCGTATCCTGCGATCCCAGCGGCGGCAGGCCGGCGCTTTGCCATGCCTGGGCGCATGCGCCCAGCGCAAAGGCGGTGTTGCGGCCGATGTCCCGGTGCTTGTCCAGGTCGGCGACGAACCTGGATAGGTCGTAATCCTTGACCTCCGCACTGAACGTGGTGGGGAACGTGGAGGCATCAAAGAGCGTGGTCGGCGCGATGCCCGACTCTCCGCGCAGCAGGCGCTGCCAGACCTCTTCGATGTCATGCCCCATCGGCGTGACCCAACCCAGAC
>CAZSJB010000365.1:1021-1302 GCA_964606625.1 uncultured Tepidisphaeraceae bacterium
TCGATTCATGGTTTCTCTTGTTATCTCTCGTTTCAACGCTGTTCGACGGATCCGTCGAGAACCGCAGAGGAAAGGGTTTCCCGTGCAATTCGGACAGTGGCGTTCATCGCTTCATGCGCCTGGTGGGAAGCAGGGGAGCGAGGGACGTTGCTGTCGAACAGGGCTGACCGAGCCATAGGTGGTCATTATATCCGTTTAAATACCAGCGCCGCGTTCTGCCCGCCGAGGCTGTAGACGCTGCTGATGCTGATATCGATGGCGGCGTCGCGCGCTTCAGGGGA
>CAZSJB010000365.1:1312-3663 GCA_964606625.1 uncultured Tepidisphaeraceae bacterium
TGGTTGTGATACAGCGCCAGCACGGCGGCGGCTGCGTCAGTTCCGTTGCCGGCAGCCATGTTGCCGGTCTGGGCCTTGATCGGCGCCAACGGCAGACGCGACAGCCCGCTGCCGAACACCTGCAACAGCCCATTCAGTTCCGCGCGGTCGTGTGCTTTGATGCCCAGCCCATGCGGCACCAGGCAGTTGACGGCGCCGGGATGCACGTTGGCTTCCTCAAGTGCCTTCTGGATGGCCCGGGCATAGCTGCTGCCGGTGGGGTCAGGGTCGGTCACGCTGTACGTATCCTGCGAAGCACCGAACCCGACGATCTCCGCGTAGATTTTTGCGCCACGCTTGCGGGCGGATTCATACTCTTCGAGGATGAACAGCCCGCCGCCTTCGCCGATGGCTGTGCCCTGGGCATCCTCGTCGAACGGCCGGACGGCGGATTCGGGCGAATCGTTGTGTTGCGCGTTGGCGCGCTTGAGCAGACACTGACGCATCAGCCCCATGGGGTTGACCTTGGATTCAGCCCCGCCGCAGATCGCCTGGTCGGCATCGCCGCGCTGGATGGTGCGGAAGGCTTCGCCGATTGCCAAGTGGCTGGAAGCATCGGCACAGGTGATCGTGTTGCTGGGCCCCTTGAGCTGATGAATGATCGTCACATGGCAGGCGAGCATGTTGGGCAGGTATTTCAGCAGCCACAGCGGGGTGAGCTGGTTCATCCCCGTTTCGCCCCATTTTTTCAGGTCCAGCCGGTTGCCGTCGCGCGCAACATGCATGGCGGGCGTCAACTCGTTCAGGCCGGGATTGATCAGTCCCGCGCCGATGTTGCAGCCGAAGCGCCTGCCATCGAGGGTGGTCTGATCGGTGTAGGCGGGCGATTCGATTGCGGCATCCCTGAAGGCATCATCCGCGGCGATGACCGCTAGTTCGATGTCGCGCGCCATGACCTTGGTGGCTTTGCGGTAGCTCTTGGGAACGTAATCCCCAATCTTGTATGGCGGCACCTCGCCGGCAATCTGCGAGGTCATGCCACTGGGATCGAACGCGCGGATCCGCTGGACAGCCACCTTGCCTGACAGCAAGTTCTCCCAAAACGCCTGTTTGCCGATTCCAAGCGGCGAGACGATTCCAATACCCGTAATGACAACACGTCGCATAGTCACTTTTTGGCCCTTTGCCCCAAAATCCAGACGGTAACGCCAGCGGGGGGGTGTCGCAAGCACCGCCGAGGGTGTGCGGTTTCAAAGAGAACAGACGTCCAAAGGCAGAAATGGGTTCGTTTTGACATTCCGAACAATGGGTTTGAAAGGAAAATCGCGTCTGGCGGTGGAAAAATGCGGTTTCTGTTGGGGGGTTCGTTTGGGTTCGTTTGAAGAGGCTTGATGTAGGTATCCTCACTTGGCGGGGTTTTTTCTTCCCTGGGTGCCTTGGCGTTTCCAGTAGGCCGCTTGGCGTCGTTTGACGGCGTCGGGAACGGGATGGGCCCTGATGAAGTCGGCTGCCGATTTGAGAAGCTGGAAATAGGCCGCGAAGTCCTCGGAGTAAATGTAGAGGCTGATCTTCTTCACCTGACCCGTCTGAGGGTCTCGCTTGCCTTCGGTCAACACCAGGAAATGATTGCCGTTGGAGGCTTCTTTGAGCTGGGCGGCGTAAGTTCGCGTGCCGACGGATTTAAAGTAATCCTGGTAAAGGATTTTCGGTTCAGGCCGTTGGGCAGGACGACGGACAGCAGACGGGACGGGTTCAGAGGTAGAGCGAGGAGTCTGGCGGGTGGGAGATAGGGGTGGTGAGGAACCGGGGCTGGGGCGGTGAGTGGGCGAGGTGCCGCTGGAGGGCGGCGCGGATCGACGGTAGGGACGGGTGTTGCGGGACGCTGCGGACATGGATGCCTCCTTCCCAGGCAATGAGTGTCTACGACGATACGTCCGAATGAACCCTCGGAAGAACGACTGATCCGAAAGCCCGTATGTGAACCTGTCTGAGCAGGCAAAGATTTAAACAGCTATTGAAATATCCGGGCACATCCGAGAGGGGCTGAGCACCGGGATGATTTTTCAGGTGACTTGATTCTCCGTTGGGGCAAGCGGGGGTTACTTGCGGGTGAAGGGCACGGCTAGCTGCATGACATCAAGGCAGGGCAGTGTCCGTTGCCCCTTGCTGCGTATGAGCGCTCCCTGTGAGAAGCCGTTTCGGGGCCCTGCGCTGGAACGGATGGCTGGGCGCATTACCGCAGGACCAGGCGCGCGATGCGGGCATCGCGCACCTGCTCCGGTTGTGGTTCCCTGATCAACGCTGTGCCGTTGCGTGATTAGTTCATGTAGGACCGCAGCACGCCAATGACACCGCCCTGGATGCGGCCCATG
>CAZSJB010000366.1:0-3663 GCA_964606625.1 uncultured Tepidisphaeraceae bacterium
TGTATAAGAAGGAAGGCTATGCCTTCTTCGAGCAGATGCTCGCCAGCGTGCGTGACAAGGTGACGGATATCATCTTCAAGGCTCGCGTCGAGGGTGCCCAAGCACCCGAGCGGCGCAGTGCCTACCAGGTGACTGCCGCTACCCATGTACAGGATCAGGGATATGGCCTCGAAGCCGATCAGCAGGTGGAGCAGACCGCTGCGGGTGGCGGAGAGGCCCAGGCTGCCGCCGCTCCCGTCAAGACCATTACCCGGGAAGCCCCCAAGATCGGTCGCAATGATCCGTGTCCCTGCGGCAGCGGCAAGAAGTACAAAAAATGCTGTGGCCAGTACGTAAGCTAGGCGGCGCACCCGGACATTCTGTTCTCATAAGCACACAATTGCCCGCGGCATGGCCTGCTGCGGGCAATTTTTGTGGTAAGTAACCCCTGCGTATTCAAGGAGATACGCGCTGGCGAGGATTCTTCTCACATCTCTTATGACCTCTTAATCGTTCGTTAACAATCCCTCCGTATCACTCTCGCACGAGAAACGAGAGCAAGACCATTTATACGGAGGATCAACATGATCACCTTCTTCAAGCGGGCCATGCTCGGGGCTGTGGCCGGAATCGGACTGGCCGGTGGCCTGGCATGGGCTCAGGACCTGGCGGGCCAGGTCAGCATCGACGGGTCGAGCACGGTGTACCCGATTACCGAAGCCGTAGCCGAAGAGTTCAGCAAAGACTTTCCCAACGTTCGCGTTACGGTCGGCATCTCCGGAACAGGGGGCGGATTCAAGCGATTCGCCAACGGCGATACCGATATCTCCAATGCTTCGCGGCCGCTGAAGCAGGCGGAGCGTCAGGCGCTCAACAACGCCGGAATCGAGTTCATCGAGCTGCCCGTCGCCTACGATGGCATCACGGTTGTCGTCAATTCCTCCAATACCTTTGTCGAGCAGCTTTCAGTGGAGGACCTCCAAAAGATCTTCGTGGAAGGGCAGGCAGCCAGAACTTGGCGAGATGTGAATCCCGCCTGGCCGGCTGAGACGATCAAGATCTACGCCCCCGGCACCGACTCAGGCACGTTCGACTACTTCAAGGAAGTGGTTGCTCCCCGCAAGAACATGGCCATCCGTTCGGACATGAGCGTTTCCGAGGATGACAACGTTCTGGTGACGGGCATTGCCGGTGATCCGTACGCGATCGGGTTCTTTGGCTATGCCTACTACGTGGAGAATCAGGACCGGTTGCGGGCGGTTCCGATTGTCAACAACGCCGGCAAATCCGTGATGCCTGTCCCTCAGACGATCGAGTCGGGCGAATACAACCCCTTCAGCCGGCCGTTGTTCATCTACGTCAGCAAGGCGGCAGCCAATCGTCCTGAAGTGCGAGAGTTTGTGAAGTTCTATCTCGAGAACGTTCCCGACCTGGCGGGCGAAGTCGGTTATATCCCGCTTCCCAGGCAGGTCTACCGGCAGGCCGAGCGCAACTTCAACGAAGGACGGACCGGATCCAACTTTATTGATGACCAGGGCAACCCCGTCGAGGGCAGCGTGGTCGAGATCTTTGTGAAGTAAGACGTAACCTCCCGGCGGGACGGCACCTGACCGTGCTGTTCCGCCTTTGACAGCCGCAAGTCCGCATCATGCACACTGATTTACCCACACAACCTGGGCCGATTGGCAATCCCTCGCAGCCGGGCAATTGCCGGCCGCGCTCCGTGCGCCTGCGAACCGTGCAGGAGTGGGGGATCATGACGGGGCTGATCCTGTGCGGACTGTTCACGCTGCTGACGACGCTGTCAATCATGGGGATCCTGTCCGTCGAAACCGTCCGCTTCTTCCGGCTGGACAACGTGTCCCTCCGCGAGTTCCTGTTCGGATTGCAATGGAATCCGCTGTTGGGCTCGGAGCCTCATTTCGGGATCTGGCCGCTGATCGCCGGGACGTTCCTGGTGACGGTCGTGGCGATGGCGGTCGCCATGCCCTTGGGTCTGATCGGGGCGATCTGGCTGAGTGAATACGCCCCGCGCCGGCTGCGCAGCATCGTCAAGCCGATATTGGAAATCCTCGCCGGCATCCCCACCGTCGTTTTCGGGTTCTTTGCCTTGACCGCCCTCACCCCCGCGTTGCGGTGGGTGCATGAGCTATTCATCGGCGGGCCGGGATTCAGCGTCTACAACGCCGCCAGCGCCGGCATCGCGGTGGGCATTTTGACAATCCCCATCGTGACCTCGCTGGCCGAAGATGCCCTGCGCGCGGTGCCGGTGAGCTTGCGGGAAGCCTCGTATGGACTGGGGGCGACCAAGTTTGAAACATCGCTGAAGGTGGTCTTCCCCGCGGCGCTGTCGGGCGTGATCGCCGCGTTTCTGCTGGCGGTGGCCCGGGCGGTGGGAGAGACGATGGTCGTCGCCCTGGCAGCCGGGTCCACCCCGCTGCGGCTGCACGAAGGGGTCGCCGCCGCATTCGATCCCCGCAACGAAGTCCAGACGATGACGGGTTACATGGTGCAGATCTTCCTCGGGGATGTGAGCAACTTCGGGGCTGAATACCTTTCCAGCTACGCGGTGGCGGCGTGCCTGTTTCTAATGACCTTCTTGCTGACGCTCCTGGGTGATCGCATCCGCCGTCGGTATCGGCAGGTGTACGAATGACCACGACCAACGCGCCTTTGACATCACCCGCTCCCTCTGCCCATTCGCTGGTGCGCGGACGGCCGCGCTCGCGCGTGATGCGCAGGATCAAGGACCGGATGTTTGCCGGGATCTGCCTGGTTGCCGCGATTGTGTCCGTCGCATCGCTGGCGGCGCTGCTATCGCAGATTGCGATACAGGGGCTTGGCCGGATGACCTGGGCGTTCATCACCGGCGTTCCCTCGCGCTTTGCCGGTGAAGCGGGAATCTGGCCGGCGATGATCGGAACCATCTTCACCTGTATTGTTTGCGCAGTCGCGGCGATTCCGATTGGCGTGGGCACTGCCATCCTGCTGGAGGAGTTTTGCCCCAAGCATCCACTGCTGCGACGTGCGCATGGCATCATCCAGTTGAACATTACGAATCTGGCGGGCGTGCCGTCGATTGTTTACGGCATTCTGGGCCTGACGGTGTTTGTGCAGGTGTTTGGATGGTTTGGCACACAGCAGAACCCGGCGGTGGAAATTGGCATCACCTGGTATGACCAGTTCATCACCGAGGACAAGCAGACGGTGCGCGTCGTGGTAGATGGACGCGGAGCCCCCGTGACCGAGCCAGCCGCGGTTACCCAGTGGCTGAACGCGGAGGGCAAACCAGCCCGTGTGCAATTGGTCGATCGCCAAGCCCTTGCCCCCCAGCTTCAGGCACTTGAGGCAGATCTGGATCGGTATGAGGAGGCTCTGGCTGATCGCCTGGAGGCGGTGGCCTTTCCTGATGTGGCTGCGATTGAAGCGGCGGTGCGAGACGCATGGGCACAGGCGGGATTCTCAGCCGATGTCGAACAGGTTCTCCCCGCTGCCGTGCCGCTGCTGGTCGATGCCCAGACCCTCACCGGCCGCGACCGCCGCCGCGCCCTGCGTCACGCCAGTCGCGAGATCGAAAACGCCGTCGCCGCCGAATGCTTCACCGGTATCCTCCTCGCCGACAGCCTCCCCTCGCGCGTCAGCGACGCCCGCCCCTGGTACCTGCGCCTGCCGATGGGGCGCAGC
>CAZSJB010000367.1:0-3656 GCA_964606625.1 uncultured Tepidisphaeraceae bacterium
CAGTACCGGATGCTGTTCATCTTCCTGCTGGCGTTCCTGCTGTACAACGACGGGGTTGAGACAGTGATCAGCATGTCGCCGTCCTTTGCGACCGATTACCTGCGCATTCCCGAGGATGAGCTGATCAAGATTTTCCTGATTGTTCAGTTTGTTGCGTTCGGCGGCGCGCTACTGTTCGGGTACCTGGCGGACTGGATCGGCAACAAGCCGGTGATCGTGGTGAACCTGCTGCTGTGGATTGCAGTGGCTGGCGCAGCGATGTTCATCACGCCTGATATTGAGCTGTCGCTCTTCGGATGGGAACTGAATGCAGGCGGGGTGTTCCTGCTGCTGGGGATTGGAATCGGGATCGTGCTGGGAGGGGTGCAGGCGAGCAGCCGCGCACTGATGGCGCTGCTGGCGCCGCCGGCGATTCACAACGAGGCGTTCGGCTTTTTCTCAATCAGCGGCAAGTTTGCCAGCATCTTCGGACCGTTGATGTATGCGGGGTTCACGGTGGCGCTGGGGCCACGATGGGGTGTGCTGGCGGTGCCGCCGTTCCTGATCGGCGGACTGATCGTACTGCTGCGCGTGCGCGAACCGCGCCAGGCGCAATGACCGCCCGGTCACGATTCGTAATCGCTGGTGCTTCGCAGGTTGATGACGCTTAGCGTGAGGGATTACGGGAAGAACGTTTCCAGCGGCGTCGTCGGATCCTTGAGTTGTTCTTCCCGCCCCTCAACCCGAAGCCGTTGCCTGACCAGTTGCGAGAAATCGGGGGTCTGATCTCGGCGATGAACGGCAAGGACGTGGGCGATACAGCCTTCGGCTGCAACGCCGATCTCGATGAAGTCGGGTGCGTCGGGATTCGGGTTACCGCGAATCAGCCGTCGCTCTGCAAGACGCGGTTCGCCCCACGCCGTGATCGCCAGGTCGAACACTTCACTGGAAAACGTACCCACACTGTCAAAGGTTTCGTTGCCGCCCGCCATGTTCGTGCCGGCAAGGCGGCCGGTGTCACGGGCATGTTGCCAGTGGTCGAACAGGCGATGTTTGCCGAAGCGCGGATCAAAAATCGCACTGCAATCGCCAGCTGCGTATATGTTGGGCACATTGGTGCGAGCATGCTCATCGGTGAGGATCGCCCGTTCCGCGATGATATGCGTGCCGCGAAGCAGCTCTCGGTTGACGCGCATCCCGATTGCCACGACGACCAGGTCAGTCGTGAGAATCTGGTCATTGGCAAGAACCCGTTGCACGCGCCCATCACCTTCCAGCGCACGTGCCTGGTGGCCGGGATGTAGCGTGACGCCACGCTGTTCAAGATAACGGCCCAAGAAGCGTCCGGTGCTCTCCCCGGCGATTTTGTGCCATGGCCACAGCCCGCTGATTACCAGATGCACCGACATGCCCATCTGGGTCAGCGTGGCAGCCAGCTCCACCGCCAGCAGCCCGCCCCCGATAATGGTGACAATGCCACGCCCATGGGCATGACGGTGCCCCTCGGCACGGGCTTTGTCGATGGCATGACGCAGACGATCGGCGTCATCGACGGTCCGCAGCATATAGACGTTGGGCAGATCCGTGCCGGGGATATCCAGTGGGCGGGCTGTGCCGCCCGTGGCGATCAACAGCTTCTCAAAGCTGATGTCATGACCGTTATCCAGCAGAACCGCCTGCCGGGATACATCGAGCTGCACGGCACGTCGGCCGGTGTAAAGTTCAACCTGGTGATGGTCGTACCAGTCGGGGCTTTCGGTGAACAGGGAAGGACGTTTTCGTTCGCCCAGCAGGTAATCCTTGCTGAGGGGGGGGCGATGGTAGGGACGAATGGGCTCCTGCGCGATTAAAACAATAGAAGCCTGATGATCTCGTTCGCGGATGGCCTGGGCTGCTGCGCTGCTAGCGATTCCGCCGCCAATCAGGAGATATTTCGCATGAGGTGTCATGGTGAGCAATCCTTGGTTGCACCAGTGGATTGTAGGCTCGCTGTTACCTGATTTGTTGGCAAACCGGATGCCCGCCGGCGGATTGTGGGCAGAGAATTATGGGCTGTGTGTCAGATCTCAACCATTTCCGCTTCCATCTCCGCGTCCATCGCCTCGATCGCGGCATCCTCGTCGGCCATCGTTGTAGTTGAATCCGGCGTGGCTGAGGTGGCGTCGGTATCCTGGGCATCCTTGAACAGCCGCTGCTGCTCGGCCCGGCGGACACGCTTGGTGCCGGCGCCGCACAGGATGGCGCATCCATTGCCCAGCAGGGTTTCCAGATCCTGCCGAAGGGTGGTACTGGGGCGGACAAACAGTTCCGGATCAAGCCGGATCATCGCTTGGCGCGAACCGTTGACAGGCATTTCGACCCAGACTGGTGTATTGCCATGATTGGCTTTCAGGATGTCGCGCACTTGCTCCACCGTGGCCGGGGTGTGTTTTTCGTTATCAAGCTTGAGCAGCAGGTTGGTGGTGAGGCGCTGCGCGGCATCGCTGATCGAGATCACATCGCTGACCACCAGGCAGGGCGTCTCTCGCTTGCAATCAATCTTTCCTTTTACAAAGACGATGCTCTCGGGCGACACCAGTGCCGGGTCGCGCTCGACCAGCTCGGCATATTTCTCGGCGAACACCATGCCTTCGATGTTGCCCTCAAGGTCTTCGAGATTGAGGATGGCCCACTTCTGGCCAGCGCTGCGGCCTGATTTCGCAATGCGAGTCCGCACCTGCGACAGCATGCCGCCGATGATCACCTCCGTGCCTTCGGATCGGTTCATGGCGTCGCGCGTGGTGTCGCTGCTGAAGTTCTCGATCAGCGACTGGTACTCGGTGAGCGGGTGGCTGGTGATGTAGAAGCCCAGCACGTCCTTCTCATGCTTGAGCATGTCGGCATTGGAGAAGGGGGGCACATCGGGTAAGGGGTGCTGGGGTTTGGCCAGCGGCGTGTCATTGGCGGATTCGGTGAGCGCGGCGAACATGTTCATCTGTCCGCTGCGGCGGTCCGCCTGTGCCTGCTGTCCCATTTCGATGGCGCGATCCAGCACGGCCAGAAGCTGGGCGCGGTGTCCGCCGGTGGCGTCAAAGGCGCCGCACTTAATGAGTGCCTCGAGGGTTGCACGGTTGACCGTGCGCAGGTCGACGCGCTCGCAGAAGTCGAAGATGCTGGTAAAGGGCCCGTTTTTCTCGCGTTCGGCGATGATAGCTTCGACAGCCTTCTGTCCCACGCCCTTGACCGCGCCCAAGCCGAAGCGAATGACGCCTTCGACCGTCTTGCGGCGTCGCTTGCCGCCACCTGTTTCTTCGTAGACCGGCGTGAAATCGACGCTGGAGATGTTGATATCCGGCGGAAGCACCTTGATGCCGCGCGAATCACCGACCTGCATCTTGCGGCATTCGTCGATGTATTCGACGACCTTCTCGGTCGAGCCGGATTCATACGTCAGCAGCGCGGCCATGTACTCGACCGGATGGTAGGTCTTCATGTACGCGGTCTGGAACGCGACGATGGCGTAACGGCTGGAGTGCGATTTGTTAAACCCGTACCCACCGAACTTGAGAATCAGATCGAAGATCTCTTCGGCTTTCTTCTGATCCACCCCATTGGCTGTGCATCCTTGGAGAAACTGGGGTTTAAACTTGGCGATGACGTCCGCCATCTTCTTGCTGATCGCCTTGATCAGCTTGTAG
>CAZSJB010000368.1:0-3647 GCA_964606625.1 uncultured Tepidisphaeraceae bacterium
TTTTTGAAATGTTCACCCAGGTTGATTTCGAGCGGCGACGCCAGGATGGGTTAGGCATCGGTCTCAGCCTGGTGCGAACGCTGGTGCAGATGCATGGCGGCACCGTTGATGCGCGCAGCGAAGGCCTGGGATGTGGCAGCGAGTTCATCGTACGGCTGCCGTTGGCGGCATCCGTACCGCGTGAGAGAGGCAAAGCTGCTTCAGGGCCAGGAAATCTCGGTGTTTCCGGGAAGTCCCTGCGTATCCTCATCGTGGATGACAATAAAGATTCGGCTGACAGCCTGTCGCTGCTATTGCGCTATTTCGATGCGGACGTCCGGACCGATTACAACGGGGAGGCCGCACTGCGCACCTTGGAGACCTGGATTCCGACCCACATTCTTATGGATTTGGGGATGCCGGGCATGGATGGGTGTGAAACCGCCCGGCAGATTCGGAAAAACCCTGCTCACCGCGAGATCATCCTCATCGCTCTCACAGGTTGGGGTCAGGAAGAGGACCGTCGGCGGTCGCAGGCAGCAGGGTTCAACCATCACCTTGTCAAACCCTTGGATATCCAGGCCCTCACGGATTTACTGACGGCCAAGAGGCCGCAAAATCATTGATTTCTGCTTCTCTCCAACAGAAAATCCGCCCTAATTTATCGCGACCAACTGACAAGCAGTTACCAAATGCCTACCATGTGCGAGAACAATGGAAGCACCCTCCCTCGAGACAATCTCGCGGCTTGTTGCTGCGCGGGAATTGAGCGCATTGGCGCAAACGATTCAGGAACACGGACAGGCCAGCGCCTCCGGACTCTGGGGCAGCAGTCTGGCTGCTGTGACCGCAGCGGTTGAAAAGGAACTGAACCGCCCGGTTATCGTAATTTGCGGCCATATTGATGAAGCCGACGACATCGCTGACGACATGGAGTTGTTCCACGGACGTCGGCCGGAGGTCGTTCCTGCGCTCGAATTGGCTGGTAGCCTTGGGCAGGTCAGCGAAGAGCAAGTCTCCAACCGGCTGCAGTTGGTGGCGAAGCTGGCTGCGGGGAAGGGGTCTAGGAAGGCAGATTCTGGAAAACAGACCAGGGTTTCGGGCGATAACAGTTCATTCAATGGTGCCGGTAGTGCAGCGGGAGAAACAGCTCCGAACCCGGAATCCCGAACGGCGAATCCTCTCCTCGTCGCACCGATTCATGCGGTGATGCAGTCGGTCCCGTCGACTGATCAGCTCAAGCAGATGATGTGGACGTTGCGGCCGGGCATGAAGCTTGAGCCGGAAAAGCTGATCGTCTGGTTGGCAGACCATGGATACAACCGGTTGGACCAGGTGGAGGTACCGGGAGATTTCGCTGTGCGCGGGGGGATCATCGATGTCTATCTGCCCGGTGAGCACCCCCAGAGTCAGGAGCTGGTGGGGCTGACAGTGCGCCTCGATTTCTTCGATGATGAGCTGGAATCGATTCGCACCTTTGACCTTGATACGCTCGGGTCGCTGGACAAGCTGGAGGAGGTGACGCTGGTTGATTTGAAGGGGGCCTTGCCGGATGTCAGCGGCAGCACGCACTTGTTTACGCATCTGCCGGAGGACACCATCGTGGTGCTCTGGGCGCCCTTGGAGATTGCCGAGCAGGCGCGGAGCTATCTGGATCGGTTGCCGGAAAAGCAGGGGATTTATCCCTTGTCAGCGGTGCTGAAGCAGACAGAAAAGTTTGCCCGCCTGGAGCTAAGCCAATTTGATCAAGGGGCGGTTGCACAGTCCTCACTGGTAGGGAATGAAGCGCCACATATGCGGCTGCCCGTGCAGTCCCTGCAGCGGTTTGAGACTGAGATCAAAAAGGCAATGGGCGAACTGGCGGAGCTGGCGGAAGATCATGAAGTTGTGGTCTTCTGTGAAAATGAAGCCGAGAAAAAGCGACTGATCGAAATTCTGGATGCCGATCAGCCTGGACTACGCGAGAGGATCCAGATTCCTCTGGGGTATCTGCATCGGGGATTTGTGTGGGGGACCATCCAGCAGGCTGCGGATTCGCGCCCTATCGCCTTGTTGGGACACCATGAACTGTTCCACCGCTACGAACAGCGACGACGCGTGCAAAAAGTGACGGCGTCGCGGCCGGTGGATTCATTCCTGGATCTGAAAGAGGGGGATTACGTCGTTCATGTGGCTCACGGGATTGCGCGCTTCATGGGGATGCGCACAATCACCAAGGATGGGAAAAGTGAAGAGTATCTGACGCTGCGATTTGCGGAGAACGCGACACTGCATGTACCGGCTGCCCGGATCAACCTGGTGCAAAAGTACATCGGTGGATTCACAGGGCATCCGCAGCTTTCGCGCCTGGGGTCGGGGGTCTGGGAGAAGCAGAAGGCGAAAGTGGCTGAGGCTGTCATGGACCTGGCAGCCGAGTTGATCGAGATCCAGGCAGCCCGCAATCTTGAAACCGGCCAGGCCTATCCACCGGATACCGAGTGGCAGAAGGAGTTCGAAGAGGAGTTTCCCTACGATCCTACGCCCGACCAGCTCGTCGCCAATGAGGAAATCAAGCAGGACATGCAGCGTCCGCGCCCGATGGATCGCTTGTTGTGTGGCGATGTGGGATATGGCAAGACCGAGCTGGCAATGCGCGCGGCGTTCAAGGCGTGCGAATACGGTAAGCAGGTGGCGGTGCTTGTCCCCACAACGGTGCTGGCGGAACAGCATTACCGTTCATTCAAGGAGCGGATGGCAAGCTATCCGTTTGTCATCGAATCCATCAGCCGGTTTAAAAGTCCCAAGGAAATCAAGGATATCCTTAAGCGTACACGCGAGGGACAGGTTGACATTCTCATCGGCACCCATCGCCTGCTGAGCAAGGACGTACAGTTCGCTGATTTGGGATTGGTCTGTATCGACGAAGAGCAGCGGTTCGGGGTGACTCACAAGGAACGCCTCAAGCAGATGCGCAAGACCGTGGATGTGCTGACGATGTCGGCTACGCCGATCCCGCGCACGCTGCATATGTCGATGCTGGGGTTGCGCGACATCAGCTCGCTGACGACCGCGCCGCAGAACCGGCGGAGTATCGTCACGGAAGTGCTGGCATATGACCGCGAGCGGATCAAGCAGGCGATCTTGCGCGAGTTGCAGCGCGAAGGGCAGGTCTATTTCGTCCACAATCGTGTGCACAATATCACCGAGGTGGCAGACGAGATCCAGGCCATGGTTCCGGATGCGCGGGTGATCATCGGCCATGGCCAGATGCCGGAAGGAGAACTGGAGAAGGTCATGCTCCAGTTTGTTCGTCATGAAGCCGACATCCTGGTCTGTACAACGATCATCGAATCCGGCCTGGATATTCCCAATGTCAATACAATCATCATCAACAATGCCGATCGCTTTGGCTTGAGCGAGCTTCATCAGCTTCGTGGACGCGTAGGGCGATGGAAGCATCGTGCCTACTGCTACTTGTTACTGCCGGCTGATCGTCCGGTGACGCCGGTAGCTGCGAAGCGGCTTAAGGCGATCGAGGAATATTCGCACCTGGGTGCGGGGTTCAAAATCGCCATGCGCGACCTCGAGTTGCGCGGAGCCGGTAATATCCTCGGCCCCGAGCAGTCAGGCCATATCGCAACGGTGGGATACGAGATGTACTGCCAGTTGCTGGAGGAGGCTACGCGGCA
>CAZSJB010000369.1:0-3630 GCA_964606625.1 uncultured Tepidisphaeraceae bacterium
GCTGCATGGGATCGAGTCTCGGGAGACGTACAGCCATCGGTTCTGCGTGGCGGATCTGTGGTCGGCTGCGACGGTGCTGCTGGAGCGGCATCCGACGATTGGCCATCGGCTGAGCTACATTGGTGGAAGCTTCGGCGGTGGGCTGGGCGCGATGGCACTGCCGTGGGATGAACGCTTTACTCGGGGTCTGCTGCGGGTGCCGAGTTTCGGGAATCATCCGCTGCGCGTCACGCTGCCCTGCACCGGCAGCGGAGAGGCCGTGCGCAAGCTCTATCAGCGCTCGCCCGAGATTCTCGACGTGCTGCGATATTATGATGCCGCGATCCATGCGCGGTTTATCCGTCAGCCGACGCTGTCAGCGTGTGCATTGTTCGATCCAGCGGTTCCGCCGCCAGGGCAGTTTGCTGTCTATAACGCGATGACCTGTCCCAAAAAGTTGTTTGTGCTGACGGCGGGCCACTTCAGTTATCCGGAAGAAGCTGCGGAGAACACGGAGTTGAATGCGCTCCGCAATCAGTGGCTTCAGGAGGTGTAGGTTCGTCGTAAAAATATCTGACGCTTACGCGCTGAGCAGCTTCTCCACATCTTCCCGCAAGGGCAGCGACGGCTGAGCGCCGAACGTGGTGCAAGCCAGGGCGCCTGCGGCATTGGCAAAACGCATGGCGTCGGCCTTAGGCAGGGCTTCGCGATGCGCCACCGCCAGGGCGGCCGTGAAGGCATCACCGGCTGCGGTGGTATCGACCACGTCGACCGCAAAGCCTTCGACCTCGGTGATCTGGTCGTCCACCAGCATGGCGCCACGTTCGCCCAGCTTGAGCACAACGCAGCCAGGACCGCGGGCGAGCAGATCACCTGCGAGCTGGCAGGCATCAACCCGCTTGGAGCGTTTCATGCGGCCCATGCTCAGCCCGCCCAGGATCATCTCGGCTTCGGTCTGGTTGGGGGTGAGCAGATCCACCTTGAACAGCTCCTCGGGCAGGCCATCCCGCGGGGCGGGCGCGGGATCAAGAATCGTATAAACGCCCAGCCGTCGGCAAAGCGTGATGGCGTGCTGGACCGTTGCCAGGGGGATCTCCAGTTGCAGCAGCACGCATGCAGCCTCGCGGATCACCGGTTCGGCTGCGTCAACGTCAGCCGGGGTGACCTGGCCGTTGGCTCCGGGGGTGACGACGATGGAGTTCTCGCCGTCTGCATCCACCATGATGATGGCTACGCCGGTGGTGATTCTGTCGGTGCGGGTGACGAATTGAGTCTCAACCTTATGCTCCCCCAGGCCCTGTAGCAGGCGATCGCCAAAATCGTCGGCTCCAACGCGGCCGACCATGCAGACCGGTGCCCCCAGCCGCGCCGCCGCCACCGCCTGGTTGGCACCCTTGCCGCCGGGGAAGGTTGCCAGATCAGTTCCCAGCAGTGTTTCACCCGGCTGGGGCATCGCCGGTACCCGGCAGACCAGATCCATGTTGATCGATCCGATCACGACGATAGGGCGGTTGGTGGATTGCATCTCACAACTGATCTTAATCTTGCGGACAGTGGGGTGCATCCCGTGAAACCGGCAGGCTTCCCACAGGCGCAAAAAAACTCGCAAGCAATTGTGCTTGCGAGTCTTATGCCCAGGACAGGACTTGAACCTGCACCCCGTTTCCGGGACTACCACCTCAAAGTAGCGCGTCTGCCAATTCCGCCACCTGGGCGTATGTGTGATTGAGCAGAGAATTATACGTCCGCTGACCGTTCTGTCGATAGCGCCGGGTGGGGGGGATGAAGATCCTTCCCGCCGCCATCCCGCAGCAACGTCAGATAATTTCCCATTTTCTGGTCGCTGGGCAATAACCCATCAACTGCCCCCCTCTAACAGACGATGAATCCTACGGCGG
Source organism: uncultured Tepidisphaeraceae bacterium (assembly GCA_964606625.1). Taxonomy (GTDB): domain Bacteria; phylum Planctomycetota; class Phycisphaerae; order Tepidisphaerales; family Tepidisphaeraceae; genus CALEKX01. The sequence continues at coordinate 1,878 of CAZSJB010000369.1, forward strand.
CCTCCTGTGCCGCAGGCAGATCATGCAGCCAGCGTCCGCAAACCAATCCGACTATGAGGCCACCATTCGCCAATGGGATCGGTCTGTCCCCTGGTGGCGCCAGGCAGTCCGCCCGTATTGGTATCCAGGGAAAGCTGTTCCTCGGATTCCTGGTGCTTCTGGCCTTCGCGATGGTGGGCAGCTATTGGCTGTTCATCTCAGAGAATCGCAAGGTCCTGTCAAGTGTGGTGGGTGAGTATGCCGTTGAACTGTCCCAGGCGATTGCCATGGCCAGCGAACCCATGCTCGCGGAGGGGGATGTTGCCAGCCTCGAACGTATCGGGCGGGATCTGATCCGCAACCGCGATATCGTCACCATCAGCTTCTTTGACGACGCCGGCGAACGCTTGGTCTTCGTCTGCCAGGACCCGGATCTCACTGAGACACAGCTCACGCGGCCGCGCGTGGCGGAGAATCTGCAGTATTTGATGCAGGTACGTCATCGCACGTCGGCGACGCTGGGGCAGTTTGCCGAAGTGACCGTTCCGGTCTTGCATCTATCGATTCCCCAGCCAACGGAACTGGCCAGCAATACACCGGTTATGGACGTATCCGGTACTGTTCAGCCAACACCGGCCAGCCGGCTGGTCGGGTATGTTTCCGTGGGTGTCTCAACCGGGATCGCCAACCAGTTGATCAACCGCATCAGTCTCCTGCTGATTTTGCTGGGAGGTGTTATCTTCCTGATCAGCATGCCGATGGTGTATGTCCTGGTGAACCGCATCCTGCTGCCAATTCGCCAACTCGTCGTCGCGACGATTCGCATCGCAGCCGGCGATCTGGAGACGCAGGTCGAGGTGCATCGACCCGATCTCATCGGAACGCTTGCACGTGCCTTCAATGACATGGTGCGACGGGTCAAGCAGCAGCAGCGCGAGTTGGCAGAGGCCAACAAGCAGCTTGCCGAAGCCAATCGCGACCTCGAATCCAAGGTCCAGCAGCGCACCCAGCAACTTGAAAACATTGCCCAGCAGTTGCAGATTGCCAATAAGCGCCTCAGCAGTGAAATTGCTGAAAAAGAGGATTTCCTGCGGGCGGTCAGCCATGATCTTAATGCGCCGCTGCGAAACATCTCCGGCATGGCTGCGATGCTGATGATGAAGTATCGCGACAAGTTCGATGAGGACGTGATCCATCGGCTCAGCCGGATTCAGAAAAACGTGGAGATTGAGACCGAGCTGATCTCAGAGCTGCTGGAGTTGTCACGCATCAAGACGCGGCGCCAGAAGATGGAAAATGTGGACATCGAGGCGCTGCTGCGCGAGTTGGGGGATATGTTCGAAAACGACCTCAAAACGCGCGGCATCGAGCTGGTGATCGATACGCCGATGCCGGTATTGAATTGCGAGCGAATGCGCATTCGCCAAGTGTTCCAGAACCTGATCGACAATGCCATCAAGTACATGGGGGACAAGCCTGAGAAGCGCATTCATATCGGCTGTGTAGTGCGCCCCTCCGAAGCTGAGTTTTACGTGCGCGACACTGGAGCCGGCATTGAATACGAAGACCAGGCCCGGATCTTCCATGTCTTCCGCCGCGGCAAGAATCAGGCTGCCCAAAGCGTTTCCGGCCGGGGCGTTGGGTTGGCCAGCGTCAAGAGTATCATTGAGACCTATCTGGGTACGATCTGGGTCGAAAGCACCCCCGGTGAAGGCAGCACCTTCCGTTTCACCATCAACGGCCAGCACGTCCCCCAGGCCATCACCATGGCGAC
>CAZSJB010000370.1:0-1868 GCA_964606625.1 uncultured Tepidisphaeraceae bacterium
GGGCGAGCTAATTCCCTGTCAGGAGTAACTTCAAAGAAAAATCTTGCAATCTATCTCCGTGTGCTAAATAATGCACCAAGTTGGTTCCTTTTGGCTTATGGCGATCCAAATGTGTGATCGCATCCGACGCCAGAACTGCTCAAGTCCGACGTCGCACCAAATCACCTCTCACCTGCGAAGGAGTCAATCGATGAGCAATCCTCACCCCCTGCGGGCTATGGCTATCGCGGTCACAGGCCTGTCGCTCTCTTTTGGTGCTGCCCTTGAAGCGCAGACCATCTATATCGATTTTGGCGCCAACAACCGGCAGACCAACGATCCCGGCTGGAACAACATGGTCATGACGGCCAATTACACCCATGAGCCAGCCGTAGGGGTTCCATTGTCACTGGCGGACAGTAATGGCAACCCGACCGGAATTAGCGTGACCGTCACGGATGGATTTGCTTTTGAAAACACTGCTGGCGTCACGGCCGGAAGCGTTGCCGGTGTCGTCGCTGGTTATCCTGAAACCGCCTATAGCGATAGCTGGTACATCAACATCGGAACCGATACGGGTGTTGCCGAAGATCCCCAGGGGCAGATCACCTTCAGCAATGTTCCCACCGGGCTGACGTACAATTTCGGATTCTTCGCTTCCCGCATGGGAGACGGAAGTACCGATCGCTCAACGCTGTACACCGCCAACGGTCTGTCTGCTGTTCTTGATGCCGAAAGCAATGTAGAGCAGAGGATCTGGATCAACGGCATTATTCCGAATCCAGACGGTACGATCGTCCTGGATGTCCAGAAGAATACCGATCTGCCCGACGGGGTTACGCTGGGCAATTTCGGCTACATCGGCTTCCTCGAAATCCAGGTCGTTCCCGAGCCGGCATCACTTGGTCTCCTGGGGCTGGGTGCGCTGGGGCTGATGCGTCGTCGGCGCCCCCTGTTCTAAAGCCCATTTCCGATTTCTTTGAGCAGGAGTCTCCGTGAAATCGTTCTCGACATTTTTAGCCACTGCGGTTGCTACTGTTTTTTCCTGGGGCACGGCAGCCTACGGCGCGGCGCTCATTACCGCAGCCACAGGATCGATTGTTGATCCTGATTCCAACGATGCTTTCCAAGGGGCAACGATCCTCAATAAGAGCCTCACCTGGTCCACCGGCAATCCCGGGGGTGTTCAGGACAGCGCAGCCGACATGTTTGGAACTGTCACGAACCACGGCCGGCCGGGCATGACTCGGTTCGGCGGCACCACTCACGAAAAGATCTGGAATGGAGGCAGCAGCGTTCTCGGACCGTATGACGGGATCAATTTCAACCCGCCATTTGTCGAGTTTTCGACCGTCCAGCCCGTCACGATTGGCGGCGTGCGCATGACGAGCAGTGCGGTGGGGGGCGGCAATGCGGGGCATCACAGCATCGTCCGCTTTCGTCTGTATGGCAGCAACGACGGTGGAACAACTTATGGTGTGCTGCTCTCAGATGTCCTGCTTTACGAAATGCCGCAGGCTGACCAGGCGTTTAACTGGAACAATCCCAACTATGTCACTGAGTTTGGCGGCACCGATATCGTCCTCACGGACTACTTTGATGCGCCGGTCACCTATCAGTTTTTCCGGGCGGAGTTCCATGTGACCAACCGCAATCCCAATGATTTCACCATTGGGGAGATCGATGCATTGCCTGTTCCCGAACCCACTTCGCTGGCCGGGCTGGGGATGGGGGCAGGCAGCTTGCTGCTCCGTCGCCGCCGTGGCTCAGAATGCGGCTGAGTGGCGCAGGATACCGTACCGCTCCTGGTGGACTGACAGCCTGACAACCTAAGGAGATCCGCCATGTCCCACTTCACACATCCATCCACGTCCTCCCGCCGTTTGTCT
>CAZSJB010000370.1:1878-3630 GCA_964606625.1 uncultured Tepidisphaeraceae bacterium
GGTGGAATTGCTGGTCGTCATCGGGATTATCGCGGTGCTTATCAGCATGCTTCTGCCTGCGCTACAGAAGGCGCGGTTTTCGGCCAAGGTCACAGCCTGTGGCAGTAACCAACGGCAGATCTACGCGGCCCTGGTCATGTATGCCAATGACAACAACGGGTTTCTTCCGGGCAGCGCGATCAATGTCATGGACTTTAATCGCGCAGCCGTCTACGCCGGAGCAACCGCCAGGTATCCATGGGAACCCGATAGTTACAAGCATCCGGATCCGCGATGGTTTGGCATTGGTCAGCTCATGGAAGGCAAGTACCTTCCACCCAATCGTGTTGTTACCTGCACAGACTTTTACACAACCCGTTCCAACAGCTTTGAGAAGCTGGATGGGTTTGAGTTGCCGGAGAAATACGAAGCGATGGTGATGGGCGGATATGCCTATATTGAGGGGTCGTACGTTCTCAATACCATTCCCTATTACGATTTGGGAGATTCTGCGGCTGTGGCCTCGAATCGCTCGCGCGGAAAAATCGGCAAGCCCGGCCGCAATGGCGGATGGCATTCTCCGGGACCCGCCGTGCCTCATATTACGGCATATATTATGTGTCTTAGCGGGATTCAGCTTGGCGCGGCGGGGCACAGTGACCTGGGACCCACCATCACGCACGAGCGGAAGGGCGTGAATGTAACCTATATCGACGGCCATGTAGCCTATCTGCCGATCCCCGATTCGGTTTGGCGGAGTTTGCTCTACAGCAATTCATTCGTGAGTACCGGCGGCGATAACCGCGGTAATCGCGGTTTCTGGCCTTGGGCCAGCCTGATGGAATAGGACATCAGCCAGCCAATTCCCGGTGAAGACGCTTCGTGCAGGTCCAAAGTGCCTTCATTCACCTTTGGTATTCTGGCGTATCCTCCAGATCCCATAGCCTGCCTTCCATGTCCGATGCGCTACAGATTACTGCTCCCCAATCCGTGGGTTTGGCGACCTATCCACCCGGAGCGACCTTTGGTCCGCGGCAAATGCGGGATTATGAGTTCGTCTGGATGATCGAAGGGGAAGCCCAGTACGAATATGAGGGCAGATGCATTGTGGTGTCACCGGGGGCGGTGCTGCTTTGCCAGCCGGGGTGGACCGACTTTTTTCGCTGGGATGCGCGACGCCGCACCCGTCACGGTTATTTCCATTTTCAGATTCCAGCGATACCAGACGACTGGCTGCCTCCTTCAGCCTGGCCGGTAGTGCGGCAGACGCAGGCGGAGGATGTGTTGCTTCTGCTGTTCCGTTATCTGCTGGCGTGGTCGAGCAAGGGAACAATGCTGATGCGCGAGCTGGCGGTCAAATCATTGCTGACTGCCTTCATCACGGGGGAAACTGACGTCGGCCCGCTTTCACCCGATCCGCTCCCCGAGCCAGTTGAGGCTGCCTGGGTCTATCTGCATGAGCGTCTGGAAGCGGATCCAGCAGCCGAGATTGGGCTTGATGAGCTTGCGGATGTTGCCTGTGTCACCCCAGAACACCTGTGCCGGCTGTTCCGAAAATCCACCAGCTATTCCCCAGTGAAGACGGTCCTGCTGGCACGACTCGATCGGGCAGTCATTTTGCTTTCACGGAGCAACTATTCCATTGCCCAGGTGGCACAATTGTGCGGGTTTGCCTCCCAGTTTCACTTTTCTCGACGTTTTCGCGAAGCCTACGGACAAAGTCCCATGCAACTGCGGCAGGCCCTGCGAGAAGGGGCAACACCGCCTACACCG
>CAZSJB010000371.1:0-3623 GCA_964606625.1 uncultured Tepidisphaeraceae bacterium
AGATCCCGACATGGATCCTGCTTACGACCCGGATTATGACCCCGGTTATGATCCCGGTTATGACCCTGGCTACCAACCGCGTGGTGTCCAGCAAAGCGGTCAGGTGGCTGCGGAGCTGCCACCTCTGGTCACCGCCAAGTTCCAGCCGGATGCCAACATGCCCGATGTGGAAATCTGGTTCCACGATGACACGGTAGAATCTGGCAAAACCTATCGTTATCGCGTTCGGTACAAGATGCTCAACCCGATCTTCGGGCTGTTTAATGTCTCCCGTCCCGAGGAACTTACTGAGCAATTCGCCCTCACCAGCGAATGGAGCGAATGGAGCCAGCCTGTCGGTCTGGATTCGCTGGTCCGGTACTTCGTGTACGGATGGCGTCCCAATGCCAACTCCGTCAACTTTGAAGTGTTCAAATGGGAAAACGGCGTCTGGCAGTCGGAGATTTTCCAGAATCTTCAGCCCGGTGACATGATCGGCGGTACACGCGTCAAATATAACCAGGAGGTTGATTTCACGACCGGCGTCACGGTGGTCGACATCCGTGAAGATGCCCGTCGTGAGACGTTTGTCCTGCTGGTGGATTCGCAAGGCAACCTCTTGACGCGCAGCTTCCGGCAGGATCAGAACAGCAGTGAGTTGCGCAACCTGAGAGACAGGGTCAAGCAGGATGCCGCAACACTTCAGCAGAATCCTGCAGCCGCCGTACGGTAGCTCGCTATAACTGGACCTCCCCTCCACCCCCGTGCATAAGGCAGTAGTCCTGAAGCACGCGGTTTTTGTTTTATCCCGATCAGCGTCTGCACACCTTGACATGCCAGCCAGGCATGATGAACTGAATCTCCACTGTGCTGGCGATCGTGCAGGTCCACGGTACACTTCCAGCGTGCTGGGAATGAGGTATCCATATCTTCCATTGTTCCCCCTGCTGCTCATCGCCGCGGCAATCTTCCTGACCGGGATTACATGGGGGTTGCCTTCACGGGCGGCGGATCGATATCTCTTTGGCGATCGCACGCCCTGGACAGGTGAGCAGATCATGGCACTCATTCCGCCAGCGGACGACAGGGATAATCTTGCCGCTGATGTCGACCTCAATCCGATCCAGCGCCACAATCAGCCGGTTCATCTCAACGCCACCGACGCCCAGCGGGCCGAAATCGTCCGCCGCTATCGCCTGTACAGCCACCAGCCCGACGAGATGAACACCTTCATGGCCCTGGCATCGATGAATCCCGCATCAGGCGACCTGGATCCGAAGATGTACAAATACGGCGGCCTGTGGATCTATCCGGTGGCTGCACTGTTGCAGGCGGGATCGCTGGCGGGTGTGATCAGGGTACGGGGAGATTTGGCGTATTACCTAGATTATCCTGCGGAGTTCGCGCGGTTTTACGTAGTGGCACGCTTGTACGCCGTGCTGTGGGCACTGGTCGGTGTAATCGCAGTCTGGATGATCGCTCGCCGGCTGACCGACCGCCCGGCGGCGCCGATCCTGGCGGGATTGCTGTTCATCTTCATGCCGATCGTGGTCATCCAGGCCCACGAAGCCAAGCCCCATCTCCCTGGTACGGTGCTGATGCTTCTGACCATTCTGGCAGCCCATCGCTATACGGCGGACGCACAAGGTCGCTGGGCCATCGCTGCGGGAGCTCTATGCGGCGCAGCAACAGGTATGGTGCTGTCAGCATGGCCGGTCGCAGTGGTGTTGCCGATGATGGTATGGATGGCAAACACGCAGCAAAAGCGGCGATGGATCAAGCATCTCCTCCTGGCTGGTGCAGCCGCAGGATTGGTGTTTGTCGTCACCAATCCCTATCTCCTGATCAATCTTTTCATCAATCGTCCGCTGCTGAAGTCGCACTTCGAGAACTCGGCCGCTTTTTACGATGTTGGCAACCCGCTTCAGTCGTTGATCCATGCGGCACGGCTGGTGTTGGATGGTGCATCGCCGGCTGTCGCAGTCGCGGGGTTCATCGTTGTCGCAATAGGAATGGTGCAGCGTGGCAAAGGCATGTCGACGCCACACCGGCTGATGGCGTCGCTGCTGTTTGCGCCGGCAACGATTGTTGCGATGCAGTTCATGGCGGTCGCAGCCAATCAGCCGGCGGACTTTGCACGGTTTGCGCTGCTGGTGGATGTAGCACTCGCCATCGCCGCCGGATGCGGCATCGCAGCGATTCAGTCACGAATCAGCCGGATTTCCGCAGCTGGGATTGAGGTCAGTCTGACCGCCATCCACGGTCTGCTCTGCGTGGCGGCGTTTGTGGGTGATGCAGCCCCACCCACCACTCGGCTGGCCGCCGCCGAGCAGATCCGCCGGATTCCCGGCGACGGCATCCTCCGCGTCTACGCCGAGCCAGCACCGTTCAGCCTGCCGCCAATCGACCTGTGGCGATGGCAGATCATGCTGCAACCCTCCAGCGCTTCATTTGACTATCCGGTCGATAACCAGGACGCTGCCGTCATGCTTCGGCTGCATGACACGCCCACGCCACCGCCGTGGATCGCATCCTCGCCATACGCCTGGCAGATGACCGGCAACAAGCTCATCGGCTTAGCCGCCCGCACCGGCCACGCCGCCAAGCCAGCCGAGTGGATCGTGCCCAACCCATGATTATTTGTTCAACATTTCTGCCTCTTGTATGGTAAGTATCCAAAGTAACCATGAATCCCAATCTTCCCAAGATCACCCACACTGCTGATGTATGTGTCGTTGGTGGTGGTATGGCGGGTTTAGTCGCAGCAGTTGCCGCAGCGCGACGCGGTTGCTCGGTGATATTGATCCATGATCGCCCCGTGCTGGGGGGCAACGCCTCTTCGGAGATCCGGATGTGGATCTGTGGCGCACATGGTCGCGGCCGCAAGGAAACCGGCATCCTCGAGGAGATACAGCTTACCAATCTCTATCGCAATCCGTCGGGCTTGTACTCGATCTGGGATGCGGTGCTGTTCGAATTCGCTAAGCTCACGCCCAGTCTGACCACCCTGCTCAACTGCACCTGCAACAATGCCCGGATGGAAGATGGCCACCTGACGTCCGTCCTGGCATGGCAGATGACGACGCAGCAGTGGCATGAAGTGAATGCGAAGTTTTTCATCGACTGCTCAGGCGATTCCATCCTGGCTCCGCTGACAGGCGCTGAAACACGCTCCGGGCGGGAAGCGCGCGAGGAGTTCAATGAGAGCATCGCGCCTAATCGCAGCGATCTGAAGACCATGGGCAACTCGCTGCTGCTCCAGTTGGAAGAGACGGATTCTCCCCAGCCGTTCAGGGCTCCACCGTGGGCTTATTACTTTGATGACAATACACCACTGCCTACACGACTCGGTGACGGATACGGCAATAATTTCTGGTGGATCGAGCTTGGCGGTCTGAACAATACCATCGACGACGCCGAGCAGATTCGTGATGACCTGGTCAAAACGGTCTGGGGGGTGTGGGATTACATGAAAAACCGTGGTCCCACGCGCAACAAACTCACCAACTGGCGCATCCGTTGGGCAGGATCCCTTCCCGGCAAGCGTGAAAGCCGCCGATACATCGGTGATCACATCCTCACCCAGAACGACGTTGAATCGGAAGGAAAGTTTGAAGACATCGTGGCGTATGGTGGATGGAGCA
>CAZSJB010000372.1:0-3621 GCA_964606625.1 uncultured Tepidisphaeraceae bacterium
GGTTCGCCGATCAGCACGGGGTTGTTCTTCGTGCGGCGCGACAGCACCTGCATCGTGCGGCGGATTTCCTCGTCGCGGCCGATGACCGGATCGATCTTGCCCTGGCGGGCCATCTCGACCAGATCGCGACCGTAGCGCTGCAATGCCTGGTACTTGTCCTCGGGGTTGGGGTCGGTGACCCGCTGGCCGCCGCGCACGGTCTTAAGGGCATTGAGGACCGCGGCATGGTCGATCGCATTCAGATCGAGCAGATCCTTGGCTTCGCTTTTGACGGTGGTCAACGCGAGCATGAGATGCTCAGTGGAGACGTACTCGTCCTTGAGGCGGTCGGCTTCCTTCTGGGCCTCGGTGAATACGTCCTGGGTGGCGCGGGCCACGTTGAGCTGCGTGCCGGTAGCACGCGGCAGCCGATCCAGCTCGCTTTGGACCATGCCCGTGACCTGGTCGATGTTGACACCGATCTTCTGTAGCAGCGGCCGCATAACCCCCTCATCCTCCGCCAGCAGGGCAGCCAGCAGATGCAGGGGCTTGAGTTCGGCGTGGTCCTTCTGCTGGGCCAACTCCTGGGCTCGGACCACCGCCTCTTGGGCTTTAACGGTGAATTTGTCGAATCTCATTTAAATAGCGTCCTTTCATCATTTTGAGCGGGGATTCAGCAAATCCCCGATAGAGTAGTACCGCAAAAAAGGGACCAAAGTTCGCCTTCGAGGTCTTACATAGAGGGTTTTAAATCATTGTAAAAAAAGGGTTTGCGCGAGGTGGTGCAGGGGCGGCTAACGTACCCCGGAGGTGATTTCTGCCAAAGAGGTCTTCATACGCTGAATGACTGCACTTTTGGCAGTCTGACGCGGTGACATTTATCTAAGGGTTAGCGGGCAATAAGATGGCGATCATGGCTGAATCTCGCCTGCTTGCCGGCGCCATGAGTGGAACCAGTGCCGATGGTGTCGATGTGGCAATCTGCAACATCACCGGCTGGGGCTTAGAGATGCGCGGGGAGCTGGTGGGGCATCATCATGTCCCCTATGACGAGGACCTGCGGCGGGCGATCCTGACGATGCGGAATCAGGGGGAGGCAACTTTCGGGGCGCTGGCGCGGGTTGGAAGGAGGGTCAGCCTGGCATATGTCACCTGCATCCGGGCAGCCTGCGCCAAGGCGGGGCTTCAGCCACAGGCGCTGCACGCAGCCGCGGTGCATGGGCAGACGCTGTTTCATGCCCCGCCCGACACCCTCCAATGGATCGATCCAGCCCTGATTGCCTGTGAGCTGGGCTGTACGGTGGTCAGTGATTTCCGACGGGCTGACTGCGCAGCCGGCGGGCAAGGTGCACCGCTGGTGCCGTTTGCGGATTACCTGCTGTTCAGACATCCCCACAAGCACCGCGTCCTGTTGAACATCGGTGGCATCGCAAATGTGACGCTGTTGCCTGGAGGAGGCGGTTTTGATGACCTGTGCGCCTTCGATACCGGACCGGGTAACTGCATCAGTGATGACCTGATGCACGATCAGGAGGGTGTGGATATCGGTGGAGCCGGGGCGCTGCGGGGTAAGCCGGACATGCGGGTTGTTGCCACCGCAGAGCAGGCGGACTATTTCCGCCAGCCGCCGCCCAAGTCGACCGACGGACCGGCGATGCTGGCCATCTTTCGGGAGGCAGCCGCGACGGCGGGTATGTTGTCGCGGGAGGATCAATTGGCGACGGCGGCAGAACTGGTGGCGCGCACGATCGCAGGGGCGATCCACAAGACCAGCCCGTGGGGCGATGCGCCGTTCGAGCTGATTGCCAGTGGTGGCGGGGTGCATAACCAGGCCATCATGACGCGCCTGGCCCAGCATCTCCCCCGGGCAACCATCACGCCGATTGAGTCATTTGGAATTGTGAATGCTGCCAAGGAGGCGATGGCGTTTGCACTGCTGGGAGCGGCGACGCTGGACGGTCAGCCATCAAACGTTCCGGCGGCTACGGGCGCAAAGCGCCGCGTGATCCTCGGGAGTGTGACACGGACGTGAAAACCATCCTTCGAACTTCACTTCTGTTCAGTCGCCGTGACGGCACGGCGGTTTATATACCCGATGGCTGTTTGATCGCGGATGCACGCGACCGCATCGCTGAAGTAGGCGCATGGGATGCAATCGCCCCGAAACTCGGATCGGATGCGGCCGTCCGGCAAATTGCCGATGCGATCGTCATGCCGCCCATGCTCGACCTGCATACGCATGTCAGTCAGCACCCCATCCGGGGCAGATTCGTGGAAGGGGTGGAAGAACTTCCCGAAGAGGGGCGCCTGGTGGTGGGCCTGAGGCGCAACGTATTTCCCGCGGAGATACGATGTGCCGATCCGACCCACGCTGTCGAGGTGGCGCGGGCGTTTGAGGAGGATGCCCGTGCGAATGGCGTCATCGGCGGCGCTGCCTATATGACGGTTCACCCAGCCGCGACCGAGGCGGCACTGGAGGTGCTGGGAGAGGCGTGGCATGTCGGGCTGGTGATGATGGATCAGAATTGTCCGCCGGAGCTGCGCACGAATGCTGCCACACTGGAACGCGATGTTGCGCGGCTGGTCGAACGGTTTGGCAGGCGGTTCATCATGACCGATCGGTTTGCTCTGGGCTGTAGTTCGCCGCTGCGACGCAAGGGCGTGGAGCTGGCGAAGCGGTACGGCCTGCGGATGCAGACCCATCTCAATGAGCAGGTGGCTGAGAAACAGATGGTGGAGCAGGTACTTTACCCGGAAGTGGGTAGCTACTGCGGGGTGTATGAGCGCGACGGATTGCTCGATTGTCAGCCGATTCTGGCTCATTGCATTCACAACAGGTCGGAGGAACTGGAGATGCTGCAATCGCGCGCGGTGACGATCGCGCACTGCCCGGTATCCAACGCGTTGCTGGGATCGGGCATCCTGCCGCTGGATGCGATCGTCGATGCGGGCATCGACTGGTGCTTGTGCACCGATGTGGGAGCCTCACCCTCCACCTCGCTGCTGGTGGAGATGGCACAGTTCCTGATCGTGCATCGCGACCGCTCGCGGCGGGCGACGGCATCGGAGGCGCTGTATCGCACCACCCTCGCACCGGCCAGAGCGCTGGGGCTGGAGGATCGGATGGGGACGTTCGAGGTGGGGATGCCGCTGGCGTACGTGGTGGTGCAGTGCGACCAGGCGGCTGAAGGGGAGGATGTGGACTCGTTTATCGAGCAACGGCTTTTGGGGCTGAGCGAAGCGGATTTTACGGCTGAGCGAGATGTGCTGGATCGTCTGGCGTCGGAGGCCACTGCCTTGACGCCAGCCGATCTGGAGCGACTGGGCGGCGCCGTGGCGGGTCGGGCTCGCCGCCTGGAAGGTCGCATCCGCGAGGTGGTTCAGCCACTGGCGGGTTTTTGACACTGATTCGTACCGATTCTACACTGTTTTCTTTTTCCCTGTGCGAGGTGACGGCGGGTCATGATGGACGAAATCGCAATCAGTAAAGCGCATGCCCTGGTTGAGGCCCTTGGATATATCCAGCGGTTTCACAACAAGGTGGTTGTGGTGAAGGTGGGCGGCTCGATCATGGATGACGAGCAGGCCTTGTCCAACATCCTGACCGACATCGTCTTCATGAACTACGTCGGCATGCAGCCG
>CAZSJB010000373.1:0-3616 GCA_964606625.1 uncultured Tepidisphaeraceae bacterium
CCTGCCGCATCGCATGCCCCGAAGATGAATCGGCTTCGCCCCGGCGGCAACGTCGGGGCGAATTGGTTAAGGCGGCAGCCTGCTGGCGCCGCCTGTCGTGTGTGTGATATCATCGCCATCGATGTCCCAGCCGCGGCTCAGTCTCGCCAGTGCTTCGCCCCAGCGACAGCGCCTTCTGCGACAGGCCGGTTACCAGTTCGAGACGCGCGTTGCCGCGATCGATGAGAACGATCTTCCGCCCGAGATCCTGCCGGCTGATGTCGCCCTGCACCTGGCGCGGCGCAAAGCCGATGCCGTCGCAGCCGAGTGCCCCGATGCCGTGGTGCTGGGGGCGGATACGGTCGTGGCCTTCGGCGATCAACTCATCGGCAAGCCGCGCGACGCCGAGCATGCCCGGCAGATGCTGCATCTGCTGTCGGGCACGACGCACATCGTCATCACGGCTGTGGCGGTAAGGCACAGGCAGGCGAAGCACGCGGCTGAGGCGCGGGTGATGTCGGCTGTCCGCGTACGGCCGCTGACATTGCGTGAGATCGACGCCTACGTCGCCAGCGGCGAATGGCAGGGCAAAGCCGGCGGCTACGGCATCCAGGACCCCGACCCCTTCGTCACACGCATGACCGGCAGCCATTCCAATATCGTCGGCCTGCCCATGGAAGCAACGCGACGGCTCCTGGCAGCCGCGGGTATCCAGCCGGTGACGAGCTCGTAAGCTCGAAACCTCACGCGAAAACGAACCGGCGAAAGAGCACCGATTGATGGCTCCTTCGCCTCTTCGCGTGAGCCTGCCCCTCCGTCGCTCCGTCGCTTCGTCGCTTCGTCGCTCCGTCGCTCTCGTACTCCCTCACCCACTCGCCCGCGACGCGATCTCCTCGCGCAGGCGGGCGATCAACTCATCAACTGCCCCTGATCCGCATTGCGATGGCGAACGGCGACCTTGTTGGCGGAGGCTTCCTTCTCGCCGACGACGAGCTGATACGGGATCTTCTGCAGGCTGGCGTCGCGGATCTTGGCGCCGATCTTCTCGGGAGACAGATCGGTCTCGACGCGCAAGCCGGCCTCTTTCAACTTGGCTGCGACCTGCTGGGCGTAATCGGCGAACTTTTCGCTGATCGGCAGCACGATCGCCTGCACCGGGCTAAGCCACAGCGGGAAGTTGCCGTTGAAGTGCTCGATCAGCACGCCGATGAACCGCTCCATGCTGCCGAACGGCGCGCGGTGGATCATCACCGGCCGATGCGGCTTGTTGTCCGGGCCGATGTACGACAGATCGAACCGCTGCGGAAGCTGGTAGTCCACCTGCACCGTGCCAAGTTGCCACTCGCGGCCGATCACGTCCTTGACGACAAAGTCGATCTTCGGCCCGTAGAACGCGGCTTCGCCGGGCTCTTTGGTGAACGGCACGCCCAGGCTCTCCGCGGCTGCGATGCACGCAGCTTCGGCGCGGTCCCACTGGGCGGGATCGCCGACATACTTGGCGCTGTCCGGATCGCGCAGGCCGACGCGCACGCGGTAGTTGCTCATGCCCAGTGTCCCCAGCACGATCTTCACCAGCTCCAGGCATCCCAGGACTTCCTGCGGCACCTGCTCTTCAGTACAGAACAGGTGCGCATCGTCCTGTGTGAAGCCGCGCACGCGTGTCATGCCGCCCAGCTCGCCGCTCTTTTCCCATCGATAGACCGTGCCGAACTCCGCCAGCCGGATCGGCAGATCGCGATAGCTGTGCTGCTCGGACGCGTAGATGCGGATGTGATGCGGGCAGTTCATCGGCTTGAGCAGATAGCCGTCGATCTCGCCCACCTCCATCATACTCGCCAGCTCGGCGCACGAGCAGCCCTCCTGCGCCTTCTGGCTGATGAACTCGCGATCTACCAGCGGCGGGAACTGGCTGTCCCGGTAGTACGGGAAGTGCCCGCTGGTCTTGTACAGCCCCAGCCGGCCGATGTGCGGGGTGAAGACCTGGTGATATCCCTGCCGCCGCAGGTGCTCAGCGATAAAGTTCTGCAGCTCCTGGCGGATGACGGCGCCCTTGGGCTTCCACAGCACCAGGCCCTGCCCCACCGCATCGTCGATCGCGAACAACCCAAGCTGCGGGCCAAGCACGCGATGATCGCGCTTCTTGGCTTCCTCGAGCATCTTCAGATGTTCGTCCAGCTGCTTCTTGTCGAAGAAGGCGGTGCCGTAGATGCGGGTAAGCTGCTCGCGGCTGGCATCGCCGCGCCAGTACGCGCCCGCGACGCTCAGCAGCTTGACGGCTTTGATCTTGCCGGTGTGCGGCACGTGCGGCCCGCGGCACAGGTCGGTGAACTCGCCCTGGCGGTAGATCGAGACGGTCGGCTCGCCGCCGCCCTGGATCTCGTCGATGATCTCATCCTTGAAGCGCTGGCGCTCGGCGCGAAGGACAGCGCGGGCTTCGTCGCATGGCAGATCCTGTCGGCTGAACGGCAGCTCCTCCTTGATGATCTTCTGCATCTCGGCTTCGACCTTGGGCAGATCCTCGGTGCTGATCCCGCCGGGCACGATCACGTCATAGTAGAAGCCGTTCTCGATCACCGGCCCGATGGTGTACTGCACATCCGGTCCGTAGATCCGCCGCAGCGCTTGCGCCAGCACGTGCGCCGCGCTGTGGCGCATCACCTGCAGCCCCTCCGGGTCGCGGTCGGTGATGATCGACACGCGGTGTTCGCCGCTCAGCCGGGTCGACAGGTCGACCAGCCGATCGTCCACCTTCGCGACGATCGCCGCCTGCGCCAATCGCTTGCCGATCGACTCAGCCAGCTCCATCACGCTGCTGCCGTCGGGAATCTCCTTGCGGCTTCCATCCGGAAGAATCGCCACTGCCATCGGTCACTCCTCGATGCTCATTCACCTTCAAACAAAAAAGCCCGGCATGGCTGCCGGGCAGAAATCGTCGCGTAAAAACATGCGCAGACGCATCACCACCCGACCATCGTCGGATTCGTCGTTGTAGTGGTGGTCGTCCAACGCATCATACGATTTTATCCTACATCCGCCCTCGCAGGCGGTCAAACGCCCCTGCCCATAAACCAGGATGCCCCCTTCGCCAGCGCATAAAAAACCCGCGGGCCACGATGGTCCCGCGGGCGTTCTTCCCTCACATGTTGTGGCGGTATTACCCCAGCCAGCCGTCCCAGGCTCCACCGCTGTCAATGGCGATGTTGCCTTCACCGGTCCCGCCGGGATCACCGTCGGTGATCTGGTCGACGTTCTTGAACGTGTTGTTCGAGAATCGAACGCCATTGAGCGCACCACTGCCAAATGCCACCAGGCCCTTGCCTCGGCGCGACGCATTCTGGATCAGGTTGTTTTCTACAACCGTTCCTTCAGAGTTGCCCTTGTGGAACACGAATGCCGTCCAGCCCGGATCACGGATGACGTTCTCATAGATCCGCACGTCGCGGGCTTCATCCACGCCGGTGCGCCAGATCGCCATGTCTTTCTGGTTGGTCAGCTTGTTGTAGCGAATATGCGTTCCGGTGGCGCCCACGATGTGAATGCCTTCACGGAACCCTTCGACGATGTTGTTCTCAACGATGCCGTTCACGCCGGCGACCTCGATGCCCACCGGCGCATCATGCGGTCCGCGAAGGATGTT
>CAZSJB010000374.1:0-3615 GCA_964606625.1 uncultured Tepidisphaeraceae bacterium
TCTTCCAAAGTTACCTTCAAAGCCTCACGCTTATCCTCCCTTTAGGGATGTACGAACAGGCTACACAACAGCCATGCCCCTGGCGTATGGCAGGGGCTTGGCTGTTTCGATACAGCGCTTGATGACCGAGGGATCACCCTCCTTTTACGGCTGATGCGTGTCCGCGGCGGGGGGAGCGCGGCCGGTTTCGGTGACACCTGTGGGACCAGAAGTGTCGGTATCCGCAGGCATTTTAAATCCCGGGGGGACAAGTCGCAATGCAGCCGCCTCCGCGCGACGGGCATAGTCGATGGATTCAGCCAGGATCCGGGCTGCTTCCTGATCGGCATGGAAGCCCATCGAATTCTCGCTGCTGATGAAGTCCAGCCGCCACATGCTTGATCGCTGCCACTGGCGGATATCCGCCAGTTGCTCCTCTGTCGCGCCGGCTGCCTGCGCCAGCCGGATCGCATCCAGCATATCGGTCATGGCATTGGCTGCGCGCTCAATCAGGGCACGGGTGCGGTCCTGGATGGTGTGGACGCGCTCAAGCAGTTCACTTTCGGAGACGTTATGACAGGTCTGACAGGCATTGTTGATATTGAGCAGCGGGCTGCGGACCCAGTGATCCGAAACCTTCATCGCGCCTTCGCGGGTGTAGGGCATGTGGCAGTCGGCACAGGAGACACCCGCGCGGGCATGCACGCCTTGGCTCCACAGTTCAAACTCAGGATGCTGGGCTTTGTAGACTTTCGTGCCGGTTTCGGCGTGGACGAAGTCGTAGAACGGTTCGCCATCGGGGAACTTGTGTTCGTCATAGACGGCTTCGATCTGCTCAACCTTCAGGCCATTGCTCCACGGGAAGAACAGCACCTCGCGGTTAGCGCAATAGTACTCCACATGACATTGCCCGCAGACAAACGACCGCATTTCCTGGCGAGATGCCAGCTCGTTGGGATCGTAGGGGGTGTTGCGGTTGCCCTGTCGCCAGCGCTCGATGCTGGGCAGATGGGGAACGGGTTCATCGCTGGCAGCCAACGCCTGAATGCCCCGGACAAACCCGGGACGCGTCACGCGAATCTTCATCGTCTTGGGATCATGGCAGTCGACGCACGACACCGGATGTGCCACACCCACATGGGCAGCCAGCGCTTGCTGCGTCGTTGGTACGCCCTGAGGCAGGCCACTTTCAGTGGCAGGGGTACGCTCGGTAATGCTCGAACCGCCGGGCATGGGGGTGAGGTCATCCGGCGTGCCATCCGGCGTGCCCAACAGCAGGGCGTGGGCTTCGCGGTAAGGCATGGTGCTCATGATCTCGAACCCGCGCTGAACCGCTTCCCAGTTGAAATCGGCTGCCAGGGTCGCTTCATCAGCGGGCTGGCCCATCGCCTCCAGACCAATGCGTCGCCATGTGGGAACCACCGAAGCGTGGCAATGCAGGCAGGCACCGGCCTGCGGGCGCTCAAGGACGCGGCGGGTATGCTCCTGATCGTAGAGCATGTAAGCGTGTCCGCGGCGTTCACGGTAATCAATGCTGAAGGCATAGCCCGCGTAGAGTCGCTTCAGCCAGGGATCTTTCTCCAGGCGCGATTCGGGCATGGCTTCCGAACCGCCATAGCGTGTGCGGGTGATATCCACGGTGCGCTGGTAGGTATCAAACTGGTGCGGCCAGTTCTGACCCCAGGGGCGCGGGTCGCTGTGGATCTCGGTCACATCGACGACACGGACAAACGGATGGCGGGCCTCCTGCTTGCGCTCGAAGATGTTCACCAGCAGGGCAGTGATCGCGAACGTCAGCACACCGGCAATAACCATTGCAACGACAATGCCCAACCAGCCGCGTTTGGGTTGGTCAGCGGGTGGCTGGGGTGCAGGCGTTTGATTGTCAGTAGTCATCGGACTGCTCCAGGTTCAATCGTCTGTAAGTCAACGGCCATGTCCCACGTCCAGGTGGCAATGGATGCAGGAAGTTGTTTCCAGCGATCGCGGATCAGGATGGCCGGGCGCCATCGAAATCGTAAGCTGATCGTGACACGCGATGCAGTTGTTTTGAAGGATGCGGGAATTGCGTTCAATGATCTGGATCGGCTCGTGGAAGTTCTGGAACGTGAACGCCCAGGAGTGTCGCCAGCCGTTATCGGCTTTGGCGATAAGACCGTGCACTAGGCTATGAGGGAGGTGGCAATCGACGCAGTTGGCAGCGGTATGGTGGGAGCTTTTCTGCCACGAATCGAAATACGGCTGCATGACGTGGCAGTTGGTGCAATTCTCAGGATCGGTCGAGAAGTAGCTCCAGCCTTCGCCGTAATCGAATGTGAAGACACCTACGCCGATGAGGACTCCCACCAGCGCGGAAAAAGACAGACCGAGAATACCTCCTGTCGCCTTCATCCTGACATCCGTCTGTTGCAACAGAACTTATATCGAGTTTTCAGGCGGCACAACAGCAATTTTATTCAGCCTGCTGAGACTGACTCTCACTGGCATTCAGGCAGGCGCGCAATTCGTTGTAGAGCTGTGTCATGGCCTGCGGAATGACACGCACCTGGCCGACCACACTCATGAAGTTGGTGTCGCCTGCCCAGCGGGGAACAATGTGCTGATGGATATGGCCCGGCACGCCGGCGCCGGCGCATCGCCCGAGATTGATGCCGACATTAAACCCCTGGGCGGACACAGCGCGCTTGAGCAAGCGGATGACTTCCGTGGTCTGGCGCATCAGATCATTGGCTTCGGCCTCGGTAAGTTCTTCCAGATCTGCCTTGTGGGCACGGGGGGCCACTAGCAGATGACCATTGGCATAGGGATACCGGTTGATCAGCACGACACTGTGCTCGGTCTGCCACAACACCAGCCGCTGACGTCGTGCAGCATCATCTGAAGCCTCGGCTGCCTTGCAGAGAAAACAGGCGTCACCATCGGGCTTCTCTAGGGATCGGATGTACTCAATCCGCCAGGGCGCATGAAGGGAAGAGGAATCCATGGCTGTATGGTAATCGGTGAGGCGGGGAAGCGGAATGAATGTGCTTTGACTATGGACGCTACCAACGTGGATGGGATACAGTTTCAGGCATGGACGTCATCCGGATTCTCCTTGCCATCTTTCTGCCGCCTCTGGGGGTGTTCCTGCAGGTGGGGCTGGGACTTCATTTCTGGATCAATATCCTGCTGACACTGCTGGGATGGTTGCCCGGTATTGTCCACGCAGTATGGGTCATTCTGAGGAAGTAAGACGCGTACTCACCGACCTCCCCATCCGCCAATCCCAGGGATCAAATCCAGAAAAGAAGGTCCCTGAGCAAGCCATACCCTCATTCGGGCAGGTAACTGTGCTGCGGGGGATTTTCAATTCCGTTGAAAAACCTGAAGCGGGTCGGGATGACTTGGGAAAAGGACAGATTTTCCCTAAACTTCGCACTCTATGGCCAAGCTGTCTTTTGATATTGACGCGGTAATTGCCGGCAAGGCGCGCCTGACGGACGAGCAGGCACTGGAACTGTACCACAATGCCTCACTGCATGACCTGGGACAGTGGGCGCATGCTGTGACACTGCGCCTGCATCCCGAGGAT
The DNA here is from genome assembly GCA_964606625.1 of uncultured Tepidisphaeraceae bacterium. GTDB lineage: Bacteria > Planctomycetota > Phycisphaerae > Tepidisphaerales > Tepidisphaeraceae > CALEKX01. The sequence goes on from CAZSJB010000374.1 coordinate 3,551, forward strand.
TACCGCACCTACGTCATCGATCGCAACATCAACTACACCAACGTCTGCACCGCCAAATGCACCTT
>CAZSJB010000375.1:0-3613 GCA_964606625.1 uncultured Tepidisphaeraceae bacterium
GCTGGTGCCACACACCCTGCGTCACACCTTCGGGTCTCGGCTGGCTCAGGCCGGTGCCGACGTGCTGCGTATCGCCAAGCTGATGGGTCACTCGGACCTGAAGATGAGCGAGCGCTACATCCACATGAACACGGACGATCTGGAGCGGGACATTCGTGCGATGGAGACCAGAGCACGGGCTTCCGCAGGGGATGTAGATCCCGTACAATCCCGAGCGTCGGGTGTGGCCGACCTTGTGACAGAGAAAGAGAATGTGACACAGTCCTACATGAGGTTGACGGCGTGACCTCGGTTTTCCTAAGGAAGTTGAAGATTCGGCTGCGAGACAGGGGGCTGACCGTGGGATTTAGGTTCCCGTACCGCAAGGTGTAGGGGTTCGACTCCCCTCTCCTGCATTTCCGGATCATCCACCCCGTATCGAGAGCAATCATGAACAAGTACCTGGCTGGACTTACCATTGCGATCGCGCCGCTGCTGGCGGCGGGCATCAGCTCAGCCGACACCATCCACATCGGCAGTGGTCTGCAATTCGAGGATGTGCAGATCGTGGGCATCCAGGGCAACCAGATCGTGTTTACCAACCGATCCGGCCGAGAGGCCTCCCGCGATATCAGCACGGTCACCCGCCTCGAAGTCACCAACGAACCCGCCTTCAACGAAGCCGAAGCGGCCTACGCTTCAGGCAACTGGGACCAGGCCACCGCCAGCTATCAGAAGGCCATTCGCAGCACCACCCGGGACTGGCTGCGACAATGGGCCAGCCTGCGGCTGTTCGAAACCGCGGATAAGTCCGGTGACTTCCCGGCGGCCACCGCCGCCTACATTGAACTGCTGCGGTCCAATCCCGACGCCGCGGCCGGCCACCAGCCCACGCTGCCGGATGCCCAGTCCACTTTCCTCGACACCGCCGCCCAGGATATCGAGCGCGCACTTAACACGAATCTCAATGACAATCAGCGCGCAGCCCTGCTCAAGTTCCTGCTCGACATCCATCAGAAGCGAGGCGATACCCAGCAGGCTCTCTCGGCTGCGGAACGCCTCAGCAAACTCACCGGCGATGCAGCCACCCCTGAAAACCGCCGGCTGCTCGCCGATCTCAAGCTCGGCCTCGCCCGAATCGCCCTCGAGCAAAAGGACTTCTCAAAAGCCTTCGCTGAAATCAACGACAATCGCGAGATCTTCCTCGAACCTGAACAGCAGGCTGAGGCCCTGTATGTCCTGGCGGCCTCCCAGCACCAGCTTGCCGGTAAGGATCCCCTCAAGCTTCAGGATGCAGCCATCGCCTACATGCGAGTGCTGGCTCACTTTCCCCAGTCGCCGCAAGCGGGCCCTTCACTGATGGGAGCCGCAGCCATTATGGAATCCCTCGGCGAGCCGCGAAAAGCTCTGGCCCTGTATCAGCAGGCTGTCAAAGAGTATCCCGCCACAGGCGCCAAGACACATGTCGAACGCCTTCAGTCCGGCGGCTGACCACCCGCAGATAACGACGGGTACCGTTTGTCCCTTAGAACTTCACATTGACTTTTCTCTAAGAAGCCCTGGCCTATGTACAAGTGGATGCAGGAAAACAGTAAGCGGATCATGGTCATCTTCGCCGTCGGGCTGATGATCGTCTTCATCCTTCCGACCACGGTCATGCGGACCATGGGGGCTGGTGATCCGACCGTCGCCTACGTGAATGATCAACCCGTCTCCGCTCGAACGCTGGACTTCTCACGCAGCAAGTGGCAGTGGCTGAGCAGCGCCGCCATCCGGATGGCAGCCATTGAGCAGCAGTTCCGTGGCGCCCTTGGAACGACCCCGCCTCCTTTCCGCATCTTGATTGATACCGGGCTGATCGAACGCTTCGATGAGGATCCCGATCTGTTTTTCATGCTGGTCCAGGAAGCCAGGCAACTTGGCATTGGCGTCAACCGCGACAGCGTGGAAGCCCTCCGGGATCTCCTGACCAGCCTCCAGCTTATTTCTCCGCCCGCCAGCCTGCAGGAAGCAAACTATCACCGCGAGGCTCTGACGGATCTGCTGCTGCTCAACGCAGCCGTGAATCGCGCCACCAGCACCATCAAGGTCTCCCAGCCGCGCGTGCAGCAACAACTGGCAACCCAGTTCCAACACCTGTACCTGAACCTCGTGGATTTCCACGTCTCCGACTTCCTGGAAGAAGTGCCTGAACCCACAGCCGAACAGGTACGCGCCCACATTGACCGATACGGCGATGTCGATCCCGACAATATCGACGAAAAGCAAAATCCCCATGGATTCAGCTATCGCCTGCCCCACCGCCTCAAGCTCCAGTACATCGAAATCCCTGTCGACCAGGTGCGTGCAGCCGTCGAACGCTCGCAGGAAGAGTTTGACTGGCGGCGCGAAGCCTATCGCTACTACCAGAACAACCTGTCTGAGTTCCCGGCGACCCAGCCGGGGGATTCCGACGAAGTAGACCAGATATTGGGACAGGTGGATCTGTCCCTGGGGGGCGCCCCCTCGACGCGGCCCACCACGCGACCCTTCGAGGAGGTATACGAGGACATCAAGCGCAACCTGATCCAGCCGCAGGTGGATCGCCAGCTTCGGCAGATCGAAGATCGCGTGCTAAGCCTCCTACAGCGCGGTTATGAAAGGCATCAGGCGATCCAGGCGGATCGTGAATGGAGCGGCCGACTGCCCATCGAAGCCGCTTACACCGACTACGCGTTCCTGCGCGAGGTTGCCGCGCTGATCCAGAAGGAATACGGGATCAGCCTGAACCTGGTCTCCCTGGAGAACGACTGGCTGGCTCTCGATGACGTGAACACGCTCACCGGAATTGGACAGTCCATCCACCAAGCGGGTACGGATTGGCAAAACTGGCTGCCCTTCACCGGTTACCTACAAAGCCGTATTGGCCCCTTCCACGGCCATGAGGACGATGAAGAGGACAACCATCTCCAGGTGTATGAACCGACGCTTCCATTCACCGACAGCACCGGCAACGTCTACATTGCGCGCGTCACCGCCATCCAGCCGGCCCATGCCCCCACGACCGACGAGGAACGCCAAGAGGTGACCGCCCGCGCCATCGAGGATCTCAAGAAACTCGCAGCCTACGAAAAGGCCTTGGAGACTGCCCGGCAGTTGCGCGAGCAAGCGGAATCCGACCGGCTGCTCCAGTCGGCAGCCAATCAGGCTGATCGCGAGTTGATCCAGGTCGGCCCGGTCGGACACACCTGGAACTCGCTGACCGGATGGCGAGCCGAAACAGGCGGCTATGATCTGGATCTCGAAGCCCGCGAGCGGTTCATCGAACAGGCGATGGAGTTGTTGCGCAAAGTGACCGATGACCGCCAGCACCCGACCCATATCATTGAATTGCCCCGCGCCGGCCGGGTCGCCGTCGTCGAGATCGACCGAGCCGAACCGAAGCCCCTGCCCCAGCAGGTGACCTCCGTCAACCTCGAAGCCGAAACCGCGCTCACCGTCTGGCAACGATCCGCCCTCGCCATCCAGCGAACCTGGTTGGACCCCGACCAGATCCGCCAGCGAACCGGATGGCGGGAGGAAAATTGAGGCGTGCATGAACCTTGACAATCCGTATTCGTAAGCTATTTTGTGCACCCCACAAGCGCCATTAGCT
>CAZSJB010000376.1:0-3586 GCA_964606625.1 uncultured Tepidisphaeraceae bacterium
CTTCCAGAACCCCCGGAAAAAGCAGACCGAGGACTACATCACCGGCCGCTTCGGGTAAGCATTCAACCACAGATGAACACAGATAAACACAGATGGCACAATTGAGTGATTGAGTGAGCGGGGGAGTGAGTGATTGGCATTGCGGATTTTGGATTGAGCTGCCCGCTGCCTGCCGTCCGCAGGACCCGCAGAGACGCAGCCGACGCCGGAACATAACCCACTCTCCGCGCCCTCTGCGTCTCTGCGGTGATTTAATCCTACGCCGCCAGCTTCATCTCCTGCTGCTGCGCCATCCCGCCGCCCTGGATGTTGGTCGTGATCGGCATGCTCACCGGCCCGGTCTCACCACGGCGGTTGTACCAGGCCGCACAGATCCACACCTGCGCACCTGCCGCCACGCTGTCGGGGAAGGTGATCTCGTGCGTCGAGCGTGTCACGTCGCCTTCATACGCCCACAGGGCCGGATCGCTGGGATAATCCGGTCCGACGTACGTATACACCTTGGCGCCCAGCACACCCTCCGGCTTGCCGCGCTTGCTGCTGGAGGCGCTGTCGTGAATGTGGACCGTCACTGTCCGCACCGACACACCCACCAGGTCCACGCCCGGCCGCACGGAAGGCGCCGGCACCGGCGTCGGGTGCGTCTTACGGATCGTTAACCCTAGCGCCTGCCGCTGGTTGTCATTAATGCGCATGTCATTGTTGATCATGCGCGCGATCTGGCGGGTGTTGTCCACCAGGTCCTTCTTGGCGATGTTCTTCGCCAGCACAGTCGCCCGCCCGCGCGTCTCAGGCGCCTGGGCGGCTTCCAGCTTGGTGCGATAGCTGTTGAACCTCGCCGCATACGCCTGAGCAATTGACTCCGGCACGAAATACTGCGTGTAATTCGCGCTCAGCAGCGTGGAAAAGTTCAATGCAAACGACAGCAACCCGTCGTCGGTGTCTGGCAGGTAGCTCCTTGCCATGATGGTCCTCACTTTCGGGACATGGAACATGCCCCGACAGCCCCCGGACAACCCGCCCAGGTGATACAACCGTCAAGGCTAGCAAGGATCATCGGCCATCCGCCACGCGACTTAACCCGCCAGCCAATTTTTCCAATCCAAACCCACACCCCCGATAAAACCCGCGGTCTCAGGCAACCACAGCCCATCCCCCACCCCGCCCCCCAAATCCGCGAACGCGAACGTTTCATCCGCGCGCGCGGATAGACCGTCCGCATAAGCGAATGCCGCATCCGCGTAAGCGAATAAACCATCCGCGCGCGCGGAGAAACCAATCGCATACGCGAACAACTTCGCCGCATAAGCGGATAAACCATCCGCGTAAGCGAGCGCCGCATTCGCGAACGCGAATAACTCCTCCGCGCGCACGAGTAGCCCATCCGCGCATCCAGTCAGACCAGTCGCGAGCGGCTAGCTGCCCTGGTCATTGCGTTCCGAAGCCGTGGCACATGCGTCCTTCGTACCTACAAGCGACTATCCTTCAACAGTTGGTCCAATCGCCGGCCCTCAAAACCCGCCGCGACGGCTAGCAGTCGTGTGAAGGGATTCGATGTCTGGGGTCCTTAGCAATTTTTTTATTTTTAGCTTGAGCGCCGGAGGGGGCCTTGGCATAGTCGACACCCGCTCATCCAACGGGAGGGGCAAAAGGGCGGCATTTCGTTTCGCGCCACGCAATCAAACGGCCATCGCCGGACGCCAAGGAGGGTGGAACATGTCTCGGTCACTTTCGCAGCAAAACGTCGGCAATACCAGCCCCGTCGTTCAACGCGCATCTAGAATCAATCGCCGCCGCCGCGTTCTGGAGCAGGCCGTGTGCGAAACGCTGGAGCAGCGCCGGCTCTTGTCGTTCACATATCAATATTCGTTCTGGGATGGTTTCCCCGAGGGTGGCGTACATGATGAACCGGGTGGCGACAGCATTCAGCCTGACGGAAACTGGTACACATCATTCCCCGACGGCAGCTCCTCGCTAGAACCCCAAGATCACGACGTAGTTATAGGTGGCCCCTACGCGCAGGCCGATTTCTTTGATCAGTCGGGCACGGCGACTGGAGAGGTGTCTGCCGATGACGTACGCGGGCGGAACAGCTCGGATGATGTCATCAGCAGCCCGTGGGATCCGATTAGCAGCTATGAGTATCATATCGTGACCGGGTCGTTTCTGGGTTTTCATGAAGGCACGACCTTCTCCGCATCGGCCACGATGAACTTCACAGATAGTCCAGATCGATCGTGGTATTTCCGAGCTCCAGTGTATGACGTGCTGGACTTCAACCTCACCGCTGACACCTGCCTGATCACTGCAAACGGTGTTCGCCCTTCGGACGGCGCAACGGCACTCAGCTTCGACGACCTGGGTGGACTATCTCAGCACCTGGACCTCTCGCGCGCAATATCCACTGCTGCGCTGTCGACGTCAGGCAGCGGCGGCCTTTTTGGGGGGTTTAATCTGGAAAGCATCCCCTATCTGCAGAACTCCTTTCCATCGACGAATGGCTATGGAACGTTGAGCCGCTCAGACATTCTCGGCCTGATCTGGGACGACAGCACCGGCTGGATTCTCCTGGAGACCGGCGACAACGAATGGACGATCTCCAGCGAGTCCGCAGGCGGCCGCTTTTACCATGACGACACCGCCCACGAGTACATCTGGGAGGGCTCCGACGGAGCAAAGACGATCTTCGCCGACTTCACTGGACTGGCTGGCCCGAGTGGGAAATTCCTTCGCAGCGTGTCCGCCGCTGGTCAGGAAGAGCACGTAACATGGTCCAGTGGCCTACCCACCAGCATCGGCACGACCTACGATGACCCGTACAGCAGCGGCACGATCGCTGAATCGCTGGACTTTACCTATAGCGGCGGCAAAGTCTCTCGCGCGACCCTCTCGCGCGACAGCGTCCCTGTTCGCACCGTCGATTACACCTACGATACCAGTGGACAGCTTGAATGGGTGACGATTCGCGACGGCGATCACACTGCGCCGGTGGTTGAGCAGAAGTATTACCGCTGGTACGACGGCACCACCAGCGAAGGCCGGGCGGGCGACCTGAAACTGGTCATGGGGCACGAGGCGATTCTGTTCGCAACCGCCGCCCTCACCGGAAGCGAGACGCTGGAAAGCAAGAGCGATGCGTTCCTCCGTGACTACGCCGACCAGTATCTTGTCTACGAGCGCTACACTGAGAACGGCGTTGAACAGGCGCGGGTGATTGAGCAGACCATCCTTGGCGATGGCGCGGGGTGCGGGTGCGGCGTCGGCAACGAAGGGGCGGGCGTCTATCGATACGAGTACGAGGATGAGACGCCCACCCATGGCGAGGTGGGCCGCAACGCCTGGCGCAACAAGACGATCGAGTACCTCCCGGATGACACGCCGGGATCGTGGAGCGACAACGACCAGCGCATCGTCTACACCAACAAGTGGGGGCAGCCGATCCTCGACATCGTCAAGGACACCGCGGCCAACACCGAGCATCTCACCTGGTACCGCTACAACAGCCGGGGACAGGAGATCCTGCGGGCCCAGAGCAGCGCGATCACCGGGGGCGATACCGCCAGCATCCTGGCGGAGGCCGAACGGG
>CAZSJB010000377.1:0-3575 GCA_964606625.1 uncultured Tepidisphaeraceae bacterium
TCTTTAAACACCTGCTCCAGCCGATCCCGCTGCATCTCGGTTTCACGATGATGCTTTTCAATCGCCTGGCGAAGCTGCGCATTTTCCACCTTCTTGGCGACACGCGGCATCGCCTGTAGAAGCTGTTTCTCTGCGCTGTAAAGGTCCTTCAGATTTTCCACGTACAAGTCATGTAGACTGCTCAGTGCCATCGGAGCCACTCCTGGGAAAAGGTCATGCTGTGGCGCTGCCACCGCGGTCAGCGCCCACGGACCAAGCCCAGCAATCGCTGTGCCGAAGCACCTCCCTCAGCCACATGAATTAGCAACCTCCGTCCAAGCAGGGACATCTACTCTATCGCAGCAAATATCCTCGTGAACTAGAATATGCTTGAGACAATCAGTCATCGCCGCGACCAACATCCGCCGCCGCGGCGCATCAGCAGCGTCCCACCTGACAACAATGCCATGGCAATCCCCGCTGGCTCGGGGACAATCGTGCCGGTGTAGAGCTGGAAGTTTTCCACAGTGCCCACTGTGGACGTTGACGTCGTGTTCGTGAGGAAGTTCCACGATACGCTCTGCTGGCCTCGCAGCTTGCCCTCTTGATCGTACTCGAAATAGGTGTACTCCACCTCCGCGGGTAGAAGCGAGAACCGCTCCACTGGATGTCCATCGGAAGACGACTGATCCCACTTGGTCACAAGCACGTCCTTGAACTCCCAACTGGCATATTCGCGCGGTTGGGTGGCGATCGTCCGCACCAGCGCCAGCTTGGCTTCAGGCATGAGGCGCCCCAGGAGCAGATGTTCGAGGATCTGCGGGCTCGCGATGGACGCCGGCATCACAAAGTCCAGGTGAGTCAGTTGTGTCTTGCCTGCTCCGCCACCCGGACCATGGGAAGCATTCGTCTGGAATCCAATCCCCCACGCGGTGATTTCAATCCAGCGGGGGTACATCACATGCTGCGACTCCCCCTCAATAGGGCCGGAGTCCCCAATCAGACGAAGATACTGTGCCCCTTCCGCCGGCTGCCCGACCAACACCAGGAATCCCAATGACACCAGGGTCAGGATAACGTGACGCATGACATCCTCCTTCAAGAAATGATCTCCAATTCCCTCTTCCAACAAATCGGAAATGATATCCCATTCTTGCTACAACGTCACCGGAAAATTACACAATGCTGCTGACCACGAGGCGAACTCAACCATTCTTGTGGGACACAATCACGTTTCCCCTCAGGAGAGAACAACGGATAAGCCCAAGTACGCCCCTCACCCTTTGAGAGATCCTGTGATGCGATGCATCACTCCGGCGACGATGCGGTCGCAGCGCTCCCCATCGAAGGCATAGAGGGAGGCGGCTTCGCTGGCAATGGAGGGTTCCAGAGCTGCGCGCAGCTGTTCACGGGCGCGATGCAGGCGGACTTTCACATTGGCAGGTGTGATGCCCAGGGATTCAGCTGTTTCGGCTGTGCCTAGCCCCTCCACCTCGCGCAGCACGAACACCATCCGCAGCGGACACGGCAGGGCTTCCAGGGCCTGCGCAATCGCCTCTCGCAATTCGGCTGAACACATCTCCCGATCGGGCGGGGCATCCCGCCCCGCCATCTCCTCCAGCGCAATCCCTTGGCGGCCAGCCGAGACGATTCGTTGTCGACGACGAATTCTGGCACGCGCCTCATTCACCGCAATCCGGGACAGCCACGTCGACAGCCGCGCGCGTCCGGCAAACTGGCCCAAGTGTTGGTAGGCTCGCACATACGCCTCCTGTAGCGCGTCTTCCGACTCATGAGGATCGATCAGGATCGATCGCACCAACCGATACAACCGCTGGTTGTAACGGCGCATGATCAGCTCAAACAGCGCCGTTTCCCCCGCCAGAATACGCTGAACCAGCGATTCATCCGTCAATTTGACCGTCGCAAGTGTGATGGCAAATCTCCGGTTGGGCACCGCTCAGGTCGCCAATTGCGCACCCGTTGGTGCGGAATGAATATGACCGCCCCATACCGCCTCGCCCCCAAGCCCTGCCAACTGCCCCAGCGTGAACGCTCCTACCGCCATCGCCAGGTCACGCACGGCTATGTCATAATAGCCCGCTGCCAGAAGATTGACCGCGATCAAAACCAGCCACGCTGACACCACATAGGCCGCCAGCCGACGAAATCGCGTCAGCGCCAGCACGCCCACCGCAATCTCGATCACACCGACGATCATCATGAACACCTCCCCCGAAAACGGGAGCAGGCGCGCAAACGCCGGCGCAATGTACTGCGACCAGTCCACCAGCAGGTTGAAAAACTTATCCGCCCCGGCTGCCAGGGGAACAATGGCGTACGTCAGCCACAACGGCAGGCTGACTCCATGAAGATCGGTTCTGGACATATCGACTCTCCTTTCACCCACATAGAGCGCAACATGCCCCAAATGGTTACAAGGAAAATCGAAGATTCCCCCGTGGCCGGATGTCCAGCACGTGCAAAACCAGATCAATAAAAAAAGGCACGGGCAAGAGACCCGTGCCTTGAAGCCTTACCGATCTGTCATCCCGAACCCGCGCGTAGCCAGCCAGTTAAGGCATAGCCCGCTCCATGTACTCAGCACCGGATTATCTTCCGCCAGCCCCACCCCGTGGCGGCCGTGCTCGTACAGGTGCATCTCGAATGGAACGCCATGCTTGCGCAGCGCCATGGCGTACATCACCGCGTTCTCCACCGGCACGACCGGATCATCCACCGTATGAAACAAAAACGCCGGCGGCGTACGCTCATTCACATTCCGCTCAGCCGACATCTTCTCACACAGTTCGCGCGGCGCATCATCACCCAGCAGATTCTTTTTTGAACCGCCATGGCTACAGTTTTCGACCATCGAGATAACGGGATACAGCAGTACCGACACATCCGGCCGCGACGATTGACGCTCGATCAAATCCGCCGCTTCGGGATTGCCATTGTCCCATTGGGTGGAGATGGTGGCAGCCAGATGTCCGCCGGCGGAGAAACCCAGCACGCCGACCTTGTCACGGTCGATTTGCAGTTCGTCCCCCTTCGCCCGCACCAGCCGCATCGCGCGGCTGACGTCCTGGTGCATCACCGGATGCCGATACTTCGGAGCCACCCGATACCGCAATACCACACCAGTCATGCCCTGCGCGGCCAGCCACTCGCCAATCACCGGCCCCTCATGCGGCGCCAATCGTGCATAACCGCCTCCCGGACAGATGACAATCGCCGCCCGGCTGTTGCGATCCGCCGGTGGCGAAAAGATCGTCATAATCGGAACATCATCCTCGTCCGCGCCCTGTGCACCAGGCGCATCACCTTCCCACAACCGAAAAGCCCGCGTCATCATGCTCCTTGTTAGTGCGCGACAAGTGTAAGACAGAAAATCATCTTGTCACCCCCTCCGTGGTGGCTTGGGCAGCCCCGGCAACGACGGCCGCAAAGCCGCCGGCGCAGGGCGCCGCGCAAGCTTTGGGGGTGGATCGATCTCCGGCGGCGGCGCCAAAACGACCTGCGGTTCGATCGCCCGAATCCGCTCCGCCAGTTCCTGCTGCTGTTTCATGATCTCGCGGTTGACCGAGGAGATC
>CAZSJB010000378.1:0-3559 GCA_964606625.1 uncultured Tepidisphaeraceae bacterium
GGAAGATGTTGCTATTCTGGAAGGCTTCGCCGACCGGCTTACCTGGAATGGTTGCCAGAGCCGATACCCACAGGCGGTCAATCTGCTGGACGTTCTGATTGGGATTGTTCGGATTGAAGTTGCGCGGATCGATATTCGGGATCCGCGGTTGGGAAGAACGTTGTCCACGGCTATCCAGTATGAGCTGTGGCGGCGCAACTTCAGGGATCAGAACCAATGAACGCCCCTTGGCGATAGCGTGTTCGGAGGTCGGTTCGCCATCGATGACCTTGGTGGCAAATACGGGGGCCGGCAACTTAGGCAGGGCTTCGACAAAGACCTGGTCCGGACGCGAATCGCGGGTGTCCTGAATGATGGTCATGTCGACCGGGGGCAGCATCAGCTGGGCCTGAGGAAAGAGCGGCGCCTGCTTGCCCGCATTGGCCATGAGCTCGCTCCAACGCTGATCCAGGCGCTCAAATACAATCTCCGCTTTACGCGGATCTTCGATGCGGAACTGAAGTTCGCGCGCCGCGGTATCGCGGATATGCCGATCGACGTCTTTGAGGGATACCTCGCTGCTGCCGATCTGCACCTGCACGGGGGGGGTGAGCACGTATGCCCACAGCACCCACAGCAGAAACAGTCCGCCCAGCCCCAGGGCGAGCCATTCGATATTCTTTTCGAGAAACTCTAGTACTTTATCCATTGTTGGCCCATCCACAGGAGGAACGGGAAATTACATCCATGACCGCCGGGGCAATGACCCGGTTGCGCCTGCATCAGTACATTGGTGCATCGGGATCACCATAAGGAGTCCCGCCAGGATATCCGGTGCCGCTGTCCATCCCGGGAACCGGCCGTCGCGGCTCGATGCCCAGCATGACGCGAACCTGGTCGGGCATCAGATCCACGGTCCAGTCCCGGAAAAACAGCATTTCCAATTCCAGATCCGCCCGGATCACCGGATTGCTGCCATACACATACCCAGCCAACTGCTGGGCGGCAGCATCGACAGACTCCATGCGATAGGTGCGAACATACAGGAATCGCTCTTCGCCCAGCTTCTGTAAGAAAATCGGGAAGCGGGTCGCATCAACGATGACTTCCACCCGCAGGTGCACAACATCAAATAGTGCATTGGAAACCCGGCCAGTCAGCGAGCGGTCAAAGGCCTGGGGAAGCGGCTGAGTCGGATCCTGCGAAGTCGTCTGTACCATCGGCGCTTCACCCGGATAAGTACCCGCGCTCGAAACACTGGAGCCGGCTGCCGCAGGCAGGACGTACGGATTGTCGGGGAACTCGATGCGAATCAGATGCTTGACGATGGAATCAAGCACGTTGGAGGCGTCCGCATTCGTATCGGCAAGTGCCTCAGCCACGGTGGTTTGGATCCAGATGCCGAGCTGGGCAAACCACATCTCTTCGACGGTTGGAGGCTGGCCGGTAGTCGTCTCAAAGGCTGGATGCCATGTGAATGCGTTGGGTTCGACGTAGATCTTGATCTGCTGGGCGCGCTCTATGGTCATCTGGTTGCCGACATTAGCGGCTTCCTGCAGATACTTCTGCTTGACCTGCTCTTCGTTGGTCTTGCCGCCGCCCAGGGGACGGATCTGCCGAACGAACACCTCTTCCCACAGGCGTTCCTGCGCCAGCTTGATTTCCTCGGGTGTGGGAGGCATGGCGCCGTGGAGGATGTCGCGGCTGAGCATCTGCGGCTTGACGTAGTCGTTGTAACGATCGCGGAAAATGAACGGATCATTGCCGCGGGGAGTGGGTAGCGAATCCTTGATCAGGAGTTCCCGGCGATTCATTTCGATCGCCAGATCCAGCATGCGCTGAGCGGTTTGCTGGACATCGGTCCGCAGGTTCTCACCGGCAGTGATAAGGGCTTCGTTGGGGAACCGGTCCAACGGCTGAGGCTGGCCTTGGGGTGTAGGGGCGGGCATGACGCGCTGCCGGTTCAACAGAGCCGTGATGTTGTTGTAGGTCTGGCGGGATTGATTACCCTTCTCCTGAAGATCACTGACATAACCATTGATCAGCCAGAAGGGGGTAGTCAGCGCGATCAAGGCGATGACGCCCAGGATGATGCTGACGATGTTGTTTTTGACAATTTCCATGTCGGTCTCCACTGCCGCCGTCCCAAAGGCAGCGGCAGGTAAGGATCAATATTCAGGCTGCTGCTCTTCAGAAGATTCGCCAGGGACATCAATGACCACCGCGAAAGCCACGCGGAACTCCAGATCATCCCTCATGGACTCACCCGTGAGGGGATCCAGGATGTCTTCCTGTTGCTGCGCCTGGCTTATCCCGGTGCGGCCGCCAAAGCGTCCACCGCTCCCGAACCCACCTGGAGCCGGTCGGGTAATACCACCGGGTGTGGAGCGAATGTCACGACCGGGGGCATTGGGATCGACATTACCGTGGACCAGTCGCTGCATATTCTGATAAGCCTGCATGAGCTTCTGGCGAAGGGTTGTGCTCTCCGCAACCTTGTTGGCGGAGACCAGGACCGCCTTGGCGACGTAATATTCCCGATCACCCTTGTTCTCCCGGGTGATGTTGTTCAGCCGCTCGACGAGCGTCTGCTCGATCATGGCAAAACCGTTGGCGTTGGGAGTCGTGCCGGTAACCGTCACGAGAATGCCACGACGCTGTGTGCCGGGCGTACTTGGGGTGATGGGGTTGCCGTAGTCATCGTACTGCACGGCAGCACTGGGCTGACTGCCGCCTCGGCGGGCTCCGCCACTCCATCCGCCGCCGCTGGTGCGGGTGTGCCGACCAATGAGCGTCAGGACTTCCGAGCGGAAATCCTGCTCGCTCTTGTCGAGCAACTGGCCGATGTCGGGCATATACTGCATCTCGATCGTGTCGATCACGATCTGGCGCCGCTGACCACGGGGGGTAGCGGTGATTTGTTCCTTGGTGGCATCGGGCCCCAAAGACGGCGTGGGAATGGCACTGAGGATGTCGGCGTAAATATCGGCTCCCAGGTCACGATAGTGGGTGAGGGAGGCAATGTTGGCGATCAACTGCCGGTCCGACTGTCCTGACTGTTCAACCTCTGCCCAGCGTTTGTCGAACTCCTGGGCCTTGCTGAGTGTCGACCGAATTTCCTGTCGGTAGCTGGCAGCCGCCTCGTAGGGGGCATCCTGCGTGGCCCAGAGTGCGCCATAAGCGATGACCGGAGCGGCGACGAAGCAGGCGGCTGCTGCGGCGAACCACTTGGTCTTTTCCTTCCACATCTTCGCGCGACGGATGTGTTGTGGGAGCAGCGAACTGGTGATTTTCGCATCCCCCATCGCCTGCACCGCCAAGCCATACGCGCTCGCCATCGACAACACATGGTCGTTGAAGGTCGTCGCCAGCTTCGGATCATCCGGCACGCCAGCGGCGAAGCGGTCCAGCTTGACCACTTCAAGCTGGAGGTTCTGCTGGAGATATTTCTGAAGCGTGGGCATCCGGAAGGTTCCACCCACGGCGATCACTCGTTCGATTTGTGATTCACGATGGACAGACGCATAGAACCCGATCGACCGCTGGATTTCGCTGACCAGGTCGGCGAAGACCGGCCGCA
>CAZSJB010000379.1:0-3538 GCA_964606625.1 uncultured Tepidisphaeraceae bacterium
CACCATCTATCTCGGCAGGGCGTTCCTCGAAGCCGGCTTCATCGATGAAGCGATTGATACCCTCAAGGTGCTGATCGATGAGTACCAGATCCGTGGAGATAATCACTCCAAGGAGATGTACTACTGGTATGGCCGGTCGCTGGAGAGCAAGAAGGACAACGAAGCCGCCCTTAAAGCCTACAGCCAGGTGGCCCAGTGGGACTTCAACTATCGCGACGTTCAGAACCGCATCAAGCGGCTGCGTAACCCCGGCCAGCAATAGTCGTTTCCCGCCGCATTGGCCCGTCTGTCCCTTGGGGCACACTGAACCTGCATGCAGGTTCGGTCATATGCCCTGCATGCGCGGATTAAGAAACAGGTTGTCGTGTCCGGGGACGATCAGGTCGGCAATTTCGTACACCTCGGCAAAAGACTCCTGCGACTGCTTGATGTCGCTGGCTCCGGGGAGGACCTGACCAGCCAGGAAATGGTCCTGCGTGGGCACGCCGTCACCCGCGATCAGTACGGTCACCGTGGGCAGGGAGACCAGCAGCCCGCAGGTACCCGGTGTGAAACCGGGCAGGGGGAACAGATCCACCTGCTTGACCAGCTTGTCGTCAGCCGGCTTGATGCGCTCCAGCAGGGCGAGTTCCTCTTCCAAAATTTTCCGGTCAATATCCTCTTCCGGTGCTTGCTCGATCAAGCGCGTCAGTTGCTGATGTGTCCATTGCTGCTCCACTTCATGCATGAGGATGGGAATCTTGGGCAGCCCCGCCAATCCCGCGCGATGAGCGGGGCGGAAGTTGGTCAGGAAGACCGCGGTCACCTGTTCCAGCCGCAGTCCGGTCCGCTCATTCAGGCGGGCCGCCAGCGCCGGGGCGGGCAGCCCGGGATCCACCAGGATGATCTGATTGCCGCTGCGAATGAGGCTGGTGGTGGCATGGGCAGATCGCACGGCAGTGTTCTCACCCCACAGCCGGTTGCGGCTGAGGGTACCTATGCTGATGATATCAAGACGCACTGACTCCATGGTGTTCAAGCGTAACGATGCGTAAGTGTCTGTCCAATGCGCCCGTCCTGTGGTGGCGTTGCCTCCTGGGGATGGCGGTGATCTTTCTCCTGGCGGGATGCAGCCAGCCTGCCGGGCAATGGCAGGGCCCTGACGCTCCGGCCATGCTGGTCACCGAGGGCTGGAACTTTGGCGAATCCCGCGGACGGGTGATTCGGACAGCCCATTACAACCTTTATACGACGATCGAAGACGAACAGATCCTGGCGGTCGTCCCGCAGGTGCTGGAAGGGGCCTTGCGGCAGTATCACTTGCTTGTGCCTGAGGTGTCCCTGACAAAACGGCCGATGGATTGTTACCTGTTTGCCAACCGCACGCAGTGGGCGGCGTTTACGGCGGCTCATACCGGGGAGGATGCGCGGGTTTACCTGCAGGTGATGCGCGGCGGGTACTGCCATGGCGATCGAACGGTGACCTACTTTCTGGGGGATCTGTCGACCTATTCGGTCGCCGCTCATGAGGGGTGGCATCAGTTTGTGGCGCGTCATTTCAGGACGCGGCTGCCGCCGTTTCTGGAAGAAGGCATTGCCTCGATGTTTGAATCGGTCACGTTTGATCATCGTGGGTTGCCGCGATGGAACCTGTCGGTCAATTACAATCGGATTGATAAGCTGCGCGCGGCAGTGACGGGGGGCGACTTGTGGCCGTTGGACGAACTGATCCGTTTGCATGCTGGGGAGGTGGTGACCCAGCCGGCTGAGCGGATTGAAGCGTTCTATGCTCAGAACTGGGCGTTTGCCCGGTTTCTCTGGGAGGGTGAGCAGGGCCGGTATCGGGCGGCATTTCAGCAGTTGCTGCATGACTCAGCCATGGGAAGATTGCCGGATCGGCTCATCGTCGACGACGGAAAAAATACCTGGCGCCCCGACGCGATCAAGCCCCTGCTGGAGCATTACCTGCAACTTTCCCTCGTGGAAATTGATCAGCGCTATCAGGCGTATGTACAATTTATTGCAACAGACGGTTACCGGGCTCAATGGCGGTAAGTCCGCAAAGCCGCCTGTGGCGTTCGAGCAATCATTCGAATTCGTGGCCGATTCCCCCTTGGTGAATGGAGCACCACAAGTTACAAATAAACGCTATGACCCGTACAACCGAGGAAACGATGCAACGGCGAGCATGTTATTTCAGTGGGCGCGTTCAGGGAGTGGGGTTTCGCTGTACCGCACATAACATTGCGATGCAGCACAACGTCAACGGATTCGTCCGCAACCTGCCCGACGGGCGCGTCGAAATGGTGCTCGAAGGGCCGAAAGATGAGATCGAGGAAGTGGTCAACGAATTGAGTCATCGACTCGACGGTTTTATCAAGCACATCGATCAGACAGTCCAACCTCCCACAGGCGAGTTCGATCAGTTTCACATCAGACATTAAACCCGTTGTTCGCGGTTGCGGATTTCCTATCCACACCTATCTGCTGCTCTACTCCATTACCACAAACTTTGATTTCACCTGCTGACGAACGTAGGTGCGGGTGATATCCACCGTGCCTTCATGCTGGATTCGGCCATGCGTGGCCAACCAGTTCTGGCTCCGCTCGAAAAAGTCATCAAACTCCATCGGCGACATCTGCTTCGCAAAATAGGTATCACGGCGGACCGGGATGATCCGGCAGATAGGCTCACCCTTTTTAATGCGGATGCGTTTTTGCGCGGGGTCCAGTTCCAGCACCGCATGCCACGGATAGCTGGCGGGGTACCAGTCGGTATCAATCAGCGCCGTCATCGCGCGCCAGGGACGCTGGAGGTTGGGGATGTCGGTCATCAACAGCAGCTCATTGGGATCGGTTTTGAGAAACAGGTAGCTGCTGATCTTCACCTGGTTTCGAATCTCCTTGTAGACGTTGTCGGTAATGACGTGCGGCAGCACCTGGCCTTTTTCCCAGAACCAGGCGTACTGCTGCTGAAGGGGCGCACCCTCAGCATCCGGAGAGGGGGCGTAGTCAAAGTCGCTGGTGATGACGATATCCTTCTGGACGCGCCAGTTGCCGCGCTCTTGCAGGAAGGTGACATCAAAATTGGCCAGCAGATCGAATCCAAAGGCATTGGCAGCCCGAATGGGCGGGCATTCTTCCGGCCAGCCACGTCCGGGGCCGCGCTTGATGTAGATAGCTTTTGCAGGGACCGGATCAAATAGATCCTGGCGGAACTTAAAGTAATGCAGCATTTTCGCAGTATAACCTGTGTGACCCGAAGTTGGGTCTATGTTGCATCAGCCGTTATGGCGCGCGCGTCATCATGGCTGGGCCGTTGAGGCGCGCCAGCTCCGCCAGCAGGGTTTCACTGGTATAGACACTGGAAAGCTGCACCGGCTCGGTCGCGCCGGGGGCGTAAATCGCCGTCAGCGGGATTCCGCCTGCCGGGTTGAGTTGCAGCAGCAAGTCATGGCCGGGAGCGTCTTCCTGGGTCAGGTCGACCTTGATCGGAATGACATCGGCCTGGTTGATGGCGGTCCAGACTTTTTCATCCTGGAAAACCGTGCCCTCGATG